>NZ_JASONN010000005.1:0-159364 GCF_030217285.1 Pauljensenia sp. UMB3104
CCAATACCAGCAGCAACAACACCCTGACCCCACGACGAATAACTCGCCAACTGTCCACTGGCATCAATCGCAGACACGCCTACAGTCCCAGACCACCGAGCGTAGGACGCATCATTCTCGTCCTTCGCATCATTACCCGCCGGCCCCACGATGATGACACCCTGGGCCATCGCCCGGGTAATCGCCCACTTCTGGTGCTTTGAATCCTTACTGTTGTCGGACCGCGAGATTGAAATGATCTGTGCCCCATCGTTGATTGCCATCTCAATGGCACCATATGGAGTACCTTTACGGCTGGACGTGTCCTGTTTACACTCGTCTGACTTCGTTGTTTGCTTTGTCGGTACTGAGTACGCAATAAGAGTGGCATCAGGGGCCACCCCATAGTTTTTGGACACCAGGATGGACGCGATGGCAGTCGCGTGAGTCTTCGAGGCATTGTCCTCTTTATACGCGCATGGAGTTTTGACCGTGATGTTAGTCCCCGCCAGCTCAGGAGCGCTGGTATCGACAGTGCCGTCGATCATCGCGATGGTCACGCCCTGACCCGTGTACCCCTTCGCACGCGCCTGATCCAGCTTGTAATACGAGACATAATCCTGCGTCGTAATCGTGTCATCAGCCCGAGCCGAAGACGGAGACACAGCCACAGCACCCGCGCTCAACGCAAGAGCACAGGCAGCGGTGATCAGGGCACGCGCAGACTTGTGAGAAGTGGTTACCACTGGCGCAGGTCCCATCCGTCGTCCTCACGCTTGACGGGAGTAATCGTGCGGTCCGTCCCATAGGTCTGAGACAAGGGATTGACATAACCGGCGGGCAGATCATCCTCATCATCATCCACCGTGAAAGCCACATACTTACGCTTGCGGCCCTTCTTATCATCCTTACCCATACCAGCACCCGCGCCAGCACCACCCATGAAGCCGCCACCAGCACCAGCACCTCCACGACCGGCAGCACCAGCCGCACCAGCCGCGCCACTACCACCGGCGCCGGTCGTGCCGGTCACGCCAGAGGCACCCGCACCGGACGCACCATTAGCACCAGCCACAGAGGCGGGGGGAGTGTAAGAACCAAAACCCGAACCCGAGTAGGACCCCACGCGCAGGTTCGAAGCGCCCATGGCGCCCGCCGAACCCGTCGTGCCGGTAATACCACGCAGACCGGCCGCACCCATGCCACCAGCAGAACCAGACGCGCCGCCAAAGCCCGAGCCCATGCGAGCCGCGCCGCCCAGGCCACCAAAACCTGAGCCCATGCGGGCCGCGCCGCGCATACCCAGTGCGCCCGCGCCCAGCACGCCAGCACCACCCAGACGACCAGCCGTCGCCGCGTCAGCGGCAGCGCTGCTGTTCAGGCGCCACAGGGGGTGACCGGAGTCCGCAGCGGGAGCGGGGGTGTGTCCGCCCACGACGCCGTTGCGATACGTCGTACCGTTAACCCGCGTGTGCAGCAGGTCAGTGTCCATGAGGTCCTGCGGGTCAGTGATCGGGTTCGTGCGCGATCCCAACTCACCGTACGGGAGCTCCTTGGTGGGGACAGTACCCGAGGCGATCACGCGGTTACGAGCCGCAGCAGCGTCGGCCTCGCTCCACCACGGCTTATCAAAGCCACCCGGATAACCCTCACCATTACGACCACCCGCACGACCAAAACCATTCTCCGGCGAATAACCACCGCCACCATAGCCGTGGCCGCCACCACCGGTATTACCGGTGCCACCGCCGCCGTGAGTGCCGTCGTCGCCGTCCCCGTGCTTATCCTTGTCCTTGGTGGGGTCTTCAAATCTATTGCCATCGTCAGGATCACCCATGTCACCGAGTTTCCCGTCAAGCTCGCCATTCAGCGTGTCAAGAATGCGCTTGCAGGCCTCCTCGCGTTGGGCGTTGTTCTGCGCCTCGACGCCCTCCACGTACGCTGCACCCGTCGTGAAGCGAACCGGTCCGACGGAAAAGCCGCCGCCGGGCTGGCTGGAGGGGACGGAGACGACGGGCAGATACCCCATCGCCGCGGTGACCGGATCCACCAGAGTGTCGGACACGTTTCCCGCCTCGTCGAGGGCCTTCGCCATGACCTCGCGGCCGCCCTGGTAGGTGTCATACTTCGCCTCGTAGCGGGCGCGGTAGCCCTCGATACGATCGATCGACTCGTTCACCCACTTCTCCATAGCCTTAGCGGCCTCCCCCTGGAAGCCGTGGCCGTCGCGGTAGGCCTTCAGGCGCTCGACGGCCTGATCGAAGCCCTTGATCGCCTTCTCGTGCTCGTCGTTCCACGCGTCGAGATTCTTGTTCTCCTCGGCGGCCTTCATGAATTCCTTGAGGCGCTGATAGTACGGAGACGAAACCATGAGTGATTCCTTTCTACCTGCCGCGGGGCGGACGCGGCTTTCGACCCACTCACCGTGGGGATTGTATGTACGGCATTCTGCGTGAACGGAGACTGCCCGTTGATTGTGGGAGGCGAAGACGCCAGCTGCTACGCCACGTCCTACAAGTACTTTTTCTTCTTCAGCTGCTCTTTGAGCGCTTCCGCTTCGTTGGATCCGGCGACCTTCCCCAGCATGTCGTTGACCTTGCTCAGGGACTGCTCGTTGTCCCACTCCGCGTTCTCGGCCTCTTTCATGGTCTCGCGCATGTTGGTATCGAAGGTCGAGATCAGATCGTTCTCCTTGCGCAGGATATCGGAGATCTCCTCGAACATGTCGGTCACGGATTCCCGGAAGGTCGAGGGGCCGCTCTCGTCACCCCATGCGGAGCGCGTCTGGGCCGCGCCCTGGGCGTAGGACGCATCCGCCGTACTGCTCACCGCCTCGGAGCTCTCCGGAACGTTGGAGGCCGCAGCTTCCTGAGCCGACTGGTCGTAGCCGTAGTCCGTAGACCCTGACATGCTGATCTCCTTGCACTGATGGGATGGTGAGGCGCCTGCGCGCGCGGGATGCTTGTTACTTGACGGTGAAGCGGCGGACCAGGGGCTGGTCGGTAATCTCGGGATTATCGATCTTGAGGGTCCACACGTAGACGAGGTTGGAGCCGCTGCCTTCGATATCGATCGTCCAGGACGAGTAGTACTCGCAGCCCTGATCGACGCACAGGTCGTAGCTATCCTGCCCCAGGCGCCAGTAGTCGGCGGCCGACATCATCCCGTAGACGCGGTCGTCCTTGTTGACCACGACGGTGCCCTTGGGGTCCAGCTTGAACTTTTGCAGGCCGATGACGGCGGGCTCGGAGCCGATGAGATCCCGGCCGACCATGTTGTTCAGCGCGTTGGCCTTCTCGAGGATCTTGCTCTTCTCAGAGTCGGAGGCGGAGCTCATCTGGCTGATGAGGTCCTGCTTGATGCCTTCGGGGATGTTCTTCATCGAACCAATGTCCGAGGAGTTGGAGCCTCCGCCACCGGGCAGGGTGATACAGCCGGTGAGACCAACGGCTGCCAGCAGCAGGGACGAGGCCGCTGCGAGCGTGCGGCGGGACGCGAGAGGGGACATGGTTTTTCTCCTACTTTCAGACTGGTCAATCATAAGCGAGGTGCGGGCGTCCGTGTCAACAATTGATCACACCTGGAGGGCGGGTGGTGGCGTCACCGGCGCCCACCGTGGATTTATAACCCACAGTTAAAATTGGATGATCATTCGATGCCGGGGCGAGCCGCGAGGCACCACGATGCCGCATCACGAGGTGTGCCGCATCACGAGGTGCGCCGCGCGACGCGGAAACCCTGCTTGGCGTAGACGGTCTCGTAGCTGTGGCCCGGGTGGGCGCTACTCCCCCATGACTCGGCGTCGACCTGCACGCCGCCCCACGCGTAGGAGCGCGTGTCAATGACGACATACTCCGGAGGGGTATCCATCTGCCCGGTCGTGCCCACCCAGTAGACGTCGCGCCCGGGCACGAGTCGCGCGAGCAGCGTCGTGTCCGTCTCGACGCTCGCCCCCTCGGGCACCGCGTCGAGCGCACCTTGGGCCGCCGCCATGCGCGGATCCTCCGTGAGCGAGGGCAGCTTCCACAGAGGCAGGGACGAGGCCGTGAGCACCAGCGACACAGCGGGCACGCACGCGGCGACCCACGCGGCCACGCGCCACCCCCGCCTCGGCGATGCAAAAGCCCCCTGGTCGGCGCGGAGGTCACGCAGCGCGTCCTCTCCCACCGCCTCCGCGAGCGCCGAGGCAGCCGCCGACCGAGAGGGACGCTCCGGCGCGAGCCACTGGTTCATGACGTCGAGCAGAGAGCACGCAGCGATGGGCACGAGGACCGCGTTGTAGTGCCAGGAGTCCCAGCCGTAGTAGGCCTCGACGGAGCCCGCGAAGCGCCACGCGAGCGTCGGGAGGACCAGCGCGAACCAGGGCGAGGCGCTGCCCACGACGCCGGCCCCCGCGAGAAGAACGAGGAGCGTCACAAGCTTGACAGAGGGGGTCGTCAGGATGTCCCACAGGGAGGGGATGGCGCGCGCGGCGGTGGTTCCCGCAGTCGGCGTGCCCGCCCCGGTCGCGGCCCCATCGAGCGAATAGGCCCACGTGCCCGCCGGGTTCATCGCCGGAAGGAGCACCTTCACCGTCACCACGAACGCGACAATGCCGAACAGGGCGTACGCGAGCGAACGCAGCACGCCGGAGCGTCCCTCACCCCGCCGCCGCCACGCGAGAGCGAGGCCCGCGACGAATATCGTCAGCCCCAAATCCTCCTTGACAAGGACGAGGGGCGCCAGCCACGCCATGCACGCGCCCCAGCGCCGCTCGACGAAGGCGACGCCTCCGAACGCCAACAGCGGGACGGCCAGGCAGACCTCGTGAAACTGAGCGGCGACCGCACCCTGCAACCCCCACCCGAGCCCGTAGGCGAGCCCCACGAGGAGCGCGCCCCCTCGGCCGAGGAGACGCTGCGCGAGGCGCGCAATCGGCAGCACCGATACGGCGATCAACACATCCTGGACGACCAGGAGCGTCAGCGCGGAAGGAAAAAGACGAAAGATCGGCCCCAGCAAGGCCAGAAGCGGGTGGAAGTGATCGCCCAACAGGTTATAGCCCGGACCCTTAATGGGAACGATCGGCGCCTCGAAGCGCGAGTACGCCTGAACCGCCTCGGTGAAGATGCCCAGGTCCCAGGAGGGGGCGACGAGCGCACGCCACTGCGCCACCGAGTAGCAGACATAGAGCGCACCGACGGCGCAGGCGATGACGGTGGGTAGCCACCAGGTCGCGACCACGCGACCGACGGCTAATCGATCCGGGCCCTTCACCCGACCATCTCCGCAGGCCGCGCGGCGGGAGAGTCACCGGCCTCCGCCTCGTCGCGAGCCGAGGCCGGCGCCGGGTAGGGCACGCCGATCCCCTGCTCATGGTCGGCGCGGCGCTTCGAACGCGCGTCGGAGTGGAACAGCTGGCCGACCGTTGCGCGCACGGCGTCGAACATGCGCGCCGGGCGGTTGAGCGAGCCCAGCGAGCGGTCCGCGCCCGAGTGCGTGAAGTTGCAGGGCACCTCCATGACGGACAGCCCCGCGCGCAGCACGCTGATGGTCATCGCAGCCTCGAGCACGTAACGGCCCGCGAAAGGCATGGCGGCGTCGATGGCCTCACGCGTCAGGCAGCGCTGATAGCTGAGGGGGTAGTGGCAGTTCCACCCGGTCTTACGGCGGATGAGGCGGCGCGCCATGCCCGGCCCATAGCCGGAATACTCGCGCCCCGTCGCGGGGACGGCGATCGCCATGTCGGCCTGGCGGGCGAACACGGCCTCGACGAGGGCGGTGGCCTCGACCGCGGACTCCCCCAGATCGGGAGAGAGAAGCAGGATGTGGCGGGGCGGGCCGTCGGGGCGGTCGCGCATGGCGGCGACCTTCACGCCGGTTTCGATAGCCGAGGCGCGCCCGCGCTCGACGGAGTGACGCACGACGACGGCGCCCGCGGCTCGCGCGGCACGTCCGGTGTCGTCCGTGGACCCATCGTCGACGACAATGAGGAGGTCAACGCTGGGTATGGCGCGGCACGCGCGCACGGTGGCCGCAACGGCGCGACCGACGTTGTGTGCGGCGATGACTGCAGCGACGCGCTGCGGGTGGGAACCTCGTGATCCTGCGGGATAGTTCACGACTAACAGTCTACGGGCGGCGGGGCGCATGTGCGCTCCACCGCCCGTAATGTGAGCGACAAGCCGATCTAAACGGCAGGTAAAATTGTGCTCAGCGGATCGTTACGGCTCGGGAGACGAGGCCCTGGCGTGCGCGGCGCTCCTTGTCGTCCAGGCGCTCGGTGACCGTCAGGGCCTCCGCGAGTGCCTTGGCAAGGGCCTGCGTGCCGGGCGCAACGTCGGAGGCGCTGGCACCCTCGGGCAGCTCGAAGACCGGGACGATCAGGCCGCACGCGCGGAAGGAACCCACGTAGCGCGACCCCTCACCGACGTTGGCCTCGCCGCGCGCAGCCAGGCGGGCGAGCGCGTCGAAGAGCTTGGCCTCGTCGTTGTCCGTCAGGAAACGCACGAAGTTACGGTTCATCTCGCACCAGTACGCACCGGGGACGCCGGGCACGGGCTCGGTCGGGATGATCTCGTCGCGGTTCTGCTCGAGGGCGCGACGCGTCTGGTCGTCGATCTCCTCGGCCGGGTCGAACCAGAAGGAGAAGTCCTCCTCGAGCTTCATGTCCGTGAAGCTGTCGAGGTCGAGGATGTCCTGGAGACGCTCGGACGGCTCGCGCACGTCGATCGAGATGACGCCCTCGTCGCCCGCTTCCTTCGCGGCGATGGCCGCGAGCAGCGCGGCGCCCGCGTCGTGGCTCAGGTCCGCGGAGTTCGAGCGGGTCTGCAGCGCAACGAGGATGCGGCCGTCGGGGCGCACCATCGCGGGGTGCCCCTCGGGCAGGAGAGTAACAAAGTCGAATTCGACGGCGCCGTGGTCGGCGTCGGTGCGTGCGGTCAGCGTGGCCGCCGGGATGAGCTCGCGCATGGCGACCAACTCGATCTCCTTCGGCAGACCCTCGTAGGGGCGCGCGACGAAGGGAATCGGCGGGCGATACGCCTTGAGCTTGGCGGGATCGGTGACCTTCTTACGGCGGCTAGCTTTACCCATGGGAGTAATCGTAGCGGGTTTCCCACAAACGACGAGGCGCAGGCTGGGCGAGCCGGTCCGCTCACGTCGCCCCACCCTCCCCTCACTTGGCCCCTCCCCCCTAAATGTCGCATGCAATTTGGTTCCCCTACCTTTTATTAGGTATCGAGAATTGCCCGGAATTCCAACGATCTGATTTCAATGTTTGAAATAGGTCGAGGGGAATTGCATGCGACATTTTTGGGTAAACATGTGTCCGGGCAGCACCTGGGCAGCGTTAGGGCAGCGTTCGGGCAGCATCTGGCAGCGCGGGGCGCGGGAACTCGGGCGCGGGGCGCCTCGTCAGCGGTCCCGCGCCTCGTCAGCGGCCCCGGGCGATGACCTCCACGCCGGGCAGAGACGCGCGGTAGGCATCGAGGAAGCGCTCGTAGCCGGCCACGCCCTCGGCGGTGGGTTCGAGGGTGGAGACCGAGGCGCCGGCGAAGACGCGCTCGGAGAGGTAGTCCGGCAGGGCGGGCACGGCCTCGTCCCCAGCGACGACCGCACGGTAGCGCGCGAGGACCGCGATGCCCCACGCTCCACCCTCGCCCGCGGTGTCACCGACGGACACGGGGATGTTCAGCGAGTCGGCGAGGATCTGCTGGGCGACGCCGGGCGTCTTAAAGAGGCCGCCGTGCGCAAACAACGAGTCGAGGCGCACGCCCTCGGCGCTCAGGATGTCGACGCCGATGCGCACGGCCGCGAAAATGCTCATGAGCTGGGCGCGCACCGCGTTCGCCAGGGTCACGCGCGCGTCGGCCGTGTGCGTGAATACCGGCTGCGCGGCCTCCTGGCCGACGAGCGGCTCGGCCGACAGCGTGTTGTAGGCCATGACGCCGCCCGCGTCGGCCTCGCCCGTGAGCGCGTGGTTGTAGAGCGCGTCGTAGATCGCCGAGACACTCACGTCGGCGCCGACGAGGCGCGCAAAGTCCGCGAACCAGCCCACCCACGCGTCGATCTCGGATGCGCCGTTGTTCGAGTGAACCATCGCCACGGGTGATCCATCGGGCGTGGTCACCATGTCGATCTCGGTGTGCAGCTCGGTGAGGGAGCGCTCGAGGACAGCCATGAGGAACACCGAGGTACCGCACGAGATGTTGCCGGTGCGCTGCGCGATCGCGTTCGTGGCAATCATGCCGGTGCCCGCGTCACCCTCCGGCGGACACATCGCGATCCCGGGCTCGAGCGTCCCGGTCGGGTCGATGACCGCGGCACCCTCGGGGGTGAGCGCGCCCGCGTCCTCACCCGCGCTCAGCACGGTCGGCAGCACGTCGCGCAGGCGCCACGGGACCCGGCCGGCGAGCAGGGCCTCGTACTGATCGAGGTAGGACTCCACGTACGTGCCCGTCGTCGAATCAATCGGGAACATGCCCGAGGCGTCGCCGATACCGAGGACGTGGTGGCCCGTCAGCTGGTGATGGACCCAGCCGGCCAGGGTCGTCAGGCGGGCGACGCGCGGGGCGTGCTCCTCGGAGTCGAGGACCGCCTGGTGCAGGTGGGCGATCGACCAGCGCAGGGGGATATTGAACCCGAAGAGGCGGGTGAGTTCGTCGGCCGCGCGGCCCGTGTTCGTGTTGCGCCACGTGCGGAAGGGAGCGAGCAGATTATCGTCGGCGTCGAAGGCGAGGTAGCCGTGCATCATGCCCGAGATTCCGATCGAGCCGTAAGACGTCGGGGTGACGTCGTAGCGCTCGCGCACGTCGGCGACCAGGGACGCGTAGGCGCTCTGCAAACCGGCGACGACCTCGTCGAGGCTGTAGGACCACAGGCCTCCCTCCAGGTGATTCTCCCAGCCGTGGCCGCCGGTGGCGATCACCTCGTGGTCGGGGCCGATGAGGACGGCCTTGATGCGGGTCGAACCGAATTCGATGCCGAGCGCAGTGTCGGCGGCGGCGATGGCGGCGCGGGGGTCAGTGCTCACGGATGCTCCTTGGGTCTTCATTGACGAGGCGGGGGCCGGGAATGCGTTAACGGTAACACTTTCGCGCACGCACCGACGGGGACGTACGACCGTTTATCGGACACTCTGCACGATATTTACAGATTTATGCCTTGTTGACAGCGTTGCTATCCCATCAGCCTGATGCTCCCACCCACCCATCTCCCTCACCAATAAGCCCTTCCAACTGCCGCCTCAGGGGAGTAGACTACGCGTAGTCACATTTGAGGAGGACACATGTCTACCGCACGGGTTGCACGCTCCGTCAAACTCGATCCCGAGATCGACGCCCGCCTCACGGCCCTCGCCCAGCGGACCGGCCGAACGAAGTCGTTCTACATGAATCGCGCCATCGAGTCAGCACTCGAAGAGATCGAGCTGGCCTACTCACTGCAGGCGGAACTTGAGGACATTCGCGCCGGACGAGTCGCATCGGTGAGCCTCGACGAGGCGGTGAAGACCCTTGGCCTGGAGGGCTGAGCTGTCACCGCGCGCGCTGAAACAGCTCAGCAAGCTCGACAAGCCGACCGCGAGACGCATCATCGACTACCTCCGCGAGACCGCGAGCGGCGAAGATCCCCGCTCACGCGGGAAGGGACTGACCGGCAACCTTTCAGGCTTTTGGCGATACCGTGTTGGCAACTATCGAATCATTGCGTCCATCGAAGATGATGAGCTATTGATCCTCGCCATCAATATCGATCACCGGTCACGCATCTACCGCTGACCTACTGAGCACCGAAACCCTCGATGAAGAGCTCTCGGGCGCGGTCGATCGCAGCGAGCTCCTTGTCCGTCAGGGGCTTCGTAGCGCTGCGCTCGATGAAGGTCAGGACAACGGAAGCGTAGACGTCGGCGGCGAGCGGCAGCACCTCGTCATCCACGCGACCACGCGCCCAATCGGTAAATACCGAACAGCACGTGCGATAAAGCTGCTCGTGCAGGTCACCATCGCCGCCCACGCGGATAGCGAGCAGGGTCGTCAGGGCGTGGCCGTTGCGCGCGTAGACATCGGCAAGGTGGCGGGCGACGGCGCGGGCGTCGCGCCCCTCGCCGAACCACAGGCCCTCGAGCGCCGGGGTGATCTCGTCGAGGAGGAAGGACACAACCTCCGCGAGCAGCGCGTCCTTGTCGGTGTAGTGATCGTAGAAGGTCGTGCGCGACACCATCGACGCGGCACAAATGTCGGTGACGCTCACGTGCGCGTACGGCTTGGCCTGACACGCCTTGACAAGGCCGGAGCGGATCGCCCGACGCGTCTTGCGAATGCGCAGGTCCAGGTTCTTCTCTGCCTCGCGCCCGTGCTTTTCCGTGCCCCGCAGGAACATGTCTCTCCGATCAATTTTCCACTATCAATGCGCTTATCCTACGTATAGCGGTCGCCCCGTCCGGTATCCAACACTCCGTTTGTTATTGTTCAGTCCACCGCACCCGGGCAGCGGATACGGTCGAGACATGTTCACCGAATACACCGGCAATCGCCAATTCGACCTGCAGCTCAACCGGACCTTCGCAACGATCCTCGACCGTGCGGGTATGGAGACGATCGCAGCCACCACACTCCCCCGCCTGCGAACGACGAGCCAGATCACGAAGCTCGCCCAAGGCCTCGCCGAGCGCTTCTCCTCCGAGGGCGACGCGGATGCCGCGTGGCACCTCTACGAGCTCGCGGCCTTCTACCTCGGTGCGGACGACCCGCGCAAGCGGCGCTTCATCGACGCCATGTCGGCCTCCTTCGACGAGGCCCACCGAGGCCTCGCACTCACCCGTCACGCAGTGCCCTATCGTGGCGGGGAGCTGACCGCGATGCGCTGGGAGGCGGACCCGACGGACCGTGCGCAGGCCTCGGCAGGTACCCCAACCACGCTCATCATGATGAACGGTTTCGACGGATACGCGGAGGAGATCATCGACTTCGCGTCCCACTTCCCCACCCGCCCATTCGACATCATCGCCTTCGATGGTCCAGGCCAGGGGCACACGGTCCTGGCGGGCATGCCGCTCGAGCCACAGTGGGAGCGCCCAACGAACACGGTGTTGGACTACTTCGGCATCGAGAGCGCCGCGGCGCTCGGCGTGTCCTTCGGCGGGTATCTCGTCACGCGGGCGGCCGCCCACTGCCCGCGCATCAGCCACGTCATCGCCTTCGACATGATGTACCGGCTCCTTGACGGCCTGACGGTGCCACTGCCTCGTCCCCTGCGCCCCATCGCGGACGCGGTCGTCGCGAACCCGAGGCCCGCGTGGCTCATCGACGCCGCGCTGAGGACTGCCTCACGGCTCAGCGCGGACCTGTCGTGGAAACTGCAGCAGGCCTCGCATCTGACCGGGCTGAGCAGGCCGAGCGAAGTCCTGCGGGCGTTTGACGACTACACGATGGAACCCCTCGAAGGCCGGATCACTCAGCCGTGCCTTGTGTTTGCTGGCGACGCGGACCAGTACGTGCCCTTCGAGCGCCTGGGCGACGTGCGCCGAGCCTTGGAAAACTCGGCGTCCCTGGACGTGCGCGCATTCCGCCACGCGCAGGACCCGGACATGGCGCAGCACTGCCAGATCGGGGACCTTGACCGCGCCTTCGCGATGATGGGCGACTGGCTCAGCGGGCAGCACCAATGAAATCACTCCGCAATTCAATTAGGGTATGAGCACTTCATTTTCGATAACTTTTATCGAAATCGGATCGATGATGTAGCATATCCCTATGCATCTCCTACGATTCACGTTTGAGAACCATCGGTCGTTCCGCGATGAGGCCACCCTCGACCTGACACGGCCCACACTCAAGACGCTCCGCCCCTCCAAGGGCACAGAGTGGACCGACCACATCCACCACGTTGACGGCATCTACGGCGCAAACGCTTCCGGCAAGACTAACGTTCTCGATGCGCTCCATTACATGCTTGGAGTCATCGGCTCCTCGGCAACATCGTGGCTCGATGAGCCACAGTTCCCTCGAGCCCCCTTTGCGCTTATCCCGGAACAGATGACAGCTCCCGCTACCTTTGAACTCGAGTTCATCTACTCCGGGCAACGGTACGACTATCGCTTTGCGACGGACAGTGACGGCATCACCGAAGAGTCACTGCATGTCGTGAGTACTCGATGGAAAGAAGTGTACTCCCGCAACACTGACGGGCGTGTGAAGGGCCTGAAGGGGATCACTCGAGTTGCGAGACGCGAACTCGCACTTTCCCGCGCCGCCCAGTTCAACCATGCATCAGTAACGCCAATCTGGGAAGCTCTCATGCGTGGATTCGACCTTTATCACGTCGGAGACGGGGAAGTTAACGCACGCATTGATCGCATCGCTCGACAACTGAAAGAACGGAGTTTAAACCTCAGCGCCCTCGTTACCCTCGCGCAAATCGCAGACACAGGCATCACGCATGTCGAGGTGGAGGAACACGCAATTCCCCCGCGGTTCGCCCAGCTAGTCGCCCAGATGCTGGCGCCTGCCTCCGACGACAGTCAGGAACAGGCTAGTGATAGCTCGTCAGACGAAGTAGAAGACATCAGCAACTACATTGCACGCAACCTCCTATTTCGGCACGGAGAAAGCAGCGGAAGACTCAGAAGCTCCGATGAATCAACCGGCACCATGGCATGGCTCGCACTCGGGACAGCTGTCGTTAATGCCCTACGAAAAGGCTGTGTACTTGTTGTTGACGAACTTGGTTCAAGCCTTCACCCTCAACTTTCCCGCCTCATCATCGACTGGTTCGATGACCCTGAGGTAAACACAACAGGCGCACAGCTCATCTTCACCAGCCACGATATGACCCTGCTCGATGCGGGCCGTGGCAGCAGAGCCAAGCGCGAGCAAGTGTGGTTTGTTGAGAAGGGCAGCAACGGAGCAAGCGAGCTCTTTAACCTTGATGACTTCACACTCCAGAAGGGCAGCAATATCGTCAAACAATACCTGGAGGGGCAGTTCGGAGGCGTGCCTTACACAGCGCCCTCCCTGATTCACAACCTACTGAACAGAAACACCGAGGAAATACGGTGAGACCTCATGGGACGGCCCGGTACACGCAAAACACGTAATCCTAAGAATGTGAAGATCCGCTACGCAGTATTTACCGAAGGTCTCGTCACCGAACGGCAGTACCTGGAGCTTCTATACCAACAGATTCGCCCTAAGCACGCGACAATCAAAATTCACGCCATCGGCGGATAACCGTCACGAGTGCTCAAGGAATGCAATAAAGCACTGCGAAAAGACGATTTCGACCATGCAATCCTTATCGTCGATGTTGACCAACACCAGAGACTCGATGAAGTATTGACTAGTTGCAGAAATTCATCTGAAGTTGACGCTATCGTCTCCAACCCTTGCTTTGAGCTCTGGCTCCTCTGGCACACACAAAATCAAACGGGGTACATCGAATCACGGGGTTGCGTCAATCTTGCTCACCGCGCCAAAGTGACGGACGAGAAGGCTCTCACTACCCAGTTCCCTCACGCCAACTACGAAGCAGCCATAGAACGGGCGCGCAAAGCGTGGCCAGGCCTTACCCCCAACGAAAAAGGACCCAATCCTTCCTCTGCTATGCCATGGTTCATCGATCTGCTGGTATCTCCCCCGAAGGAGAAGTAGCTCAGCGGGCAGTGACCCCGCAGCGACGCATGATCGCGTGCATGACGGCGGCGGCGCCGTCGTTTTCGACGGCGGCCGTCACATGATCGGCGTGGGA
Source organism: Pauljensenia sp. UMB3104 (assembly GCF_030217285.1). Lineage (NCBI taxonomy): Bacteria > Bacillati > Actinomycetota > Actinomycetes > Actinomycetales > Actinomycetaceae > Pauljensenia > Pauljensenia sp. UMB3104. Next base: position 13,705 of record NZ_JASONN010000005.1, read on the forward strand.
GCGCACCTCGTCGGAGGCGCCCCCCATGGCGACACCGAAGGCCGCCCATTCGATCATCGCAATGTCGTTCGTACCGTCCCCGACGGCGACGGTCCCCGCCGCGGGAACGCCCAGTCGCGCCCGCAGGGACTCCAGCCCGGTCGCCTTGGTCACGCCAAGGGGCTCGATGTCCGCCCACGACGTCCAGCCGACGAACACCTCGTGCGTGCGCGACACGTCGAGGGACGACAAAATCCGATCGAACTCCTCGCGATCCACGTCGGCGGCGCGCACGACGATCTTCGGGGTCGGCGTGGAGGCCAGCTCCTCCATCGACACGATGCGATGCTCGGTGCCCTCGATCTCATTGTTCGGGAACGGGGCGGAGAGCAGAATGTCGGGGTGCGGCATCGACGCGAACACGGCACCCGGAATGGCAGAGGCAATCTCCTCCAGGCACGCCCCCGGAACGAAGGTGCGCTCCTCGACGATTTCGCACTTCCCGCCGTTCACGCGCACGAGCGTCGCGCCGTTATTACACAGCGCCCACCCGTCCGTGAAGTCGAGGGCCCCCAGGACCGGGATGACGCCCTCGAGCGCACGCCCCGACGCGATGAGCACGTGGGCGCCCGCGGCGGCGAGGCCGTGGATCCCCTCGAGCACACGCGGCGTCGCCCCCGCGGGGGTCAGGATCGTGCCATCGATGTCGAGCGCGACCAGCACCTGGCCCGCCGACGTCGGAAAGTCGGCGGGCAGGGCGGCCGAGGCCTCGTCGAGGAGAACCTCGAAGGGGCGAGCGACTTCCCCGGTGGAGGGGACCGTCAGGAAGCGCTCTTGGCTCATCGAGCGACCGGGGTCAGGACCTCGAGTCCACCCAGGTAGGGGCGCAGGGCCTCGGGCACGTAGATCGAGCCGTCCGCCTGCTGGTGGTTCTCGAGGAAGGCGACGATCCAGCGGGTCGTGGCCAGCGTGCCGTTGAGCGTGGCGACCGCAGCCATGCCATCCTCGCGGCGCTCGCGAATGCCGAGGCGGCGCGCCTGGAACGTCGTGCAGTTCGAGGTCGAGGTGACCTCCATGTAGCGCTCCTGGGTGGGCAGCCAGGCCTCGCAGTCGAACTTGCGGGCGGCCGAGGTGCCCAGGTCGCCGGCGGCCGTGTCGATGACGCGGTAGGGCAGCTCGACCTTGGCCAGCATCTCCTCTTCCCACGCGAGGAAACGCTGGTGCTCCTCGGCGGCGTCCTCGGGGCGGCAGTAGCTGAACATCTCAGCCTTGTTGAACTGGTGGACGCGGATGATGCCGCGCGTGTCCTTGCCCGCAGAGCCGGCCTCGCGGCGGTAGCAGGTGGACCAGCCCATGTAGCGCTTGGGGCCGGCGCTCAGGTCGAGGATCTCGTCGGCGTGGTAGCCGGCGAGGGCCACCTCGGAGGTGCCCGTCAGGTACAGGTCGTCGGCGGGCAGGTAGTAGATCTCGTCGGAGTGCTCGTTGAGGAAGCCGGTGCCGCCCATGATCTGCGGGGTGACCAGCGTCGGGGTCATCATCGGCACGAAGCCGTTGGCGAGCGCCTGATCCATCGCCATCGTCATAATGGCCAGCTCGAGGCGGGCGCCGATGCCCTTGAGGTAGTAGAAGCGGGCGCCGGAGACCTTCGCGCCGCGCTTGGTGTCGATCGCGTCCAGGCCCTCGCCAAGCGCGAGGTGATCCTGGGGCTCAAAGCCTTCGGCCACGAAGTCGCGGGGAGCGGGTCCCTCGTGGCGCAGGACCACGAAGTCGTCCTCACCGCCGACGGGCACACCGTCGAGAACGAGGTTCGGCAGGAGGCGGGCGAGGCGGTCGGCCTCGGCGTCGGCGGCGTTCGCGGCGGCCTCGGCGGCCTTCACCTGCTCGGCGAGTTCCTTGGCCTTGGCCAGGATCGCCGGGCGCTCCTCCTTGGAGGCGCGACCCACGGACTTAGAGACCTCTTTCTGGGTGGCTCGCAGCGTCTCGAAGGCCTGGAGGGCCTCGCGACGGGCGGCGTCGGCCTCGATGATTTCATCGACGAGGCCGGGGTTGGCTCCGCGGGCGCGCTGGGAGGCGCGGGCGGGTTCGGGGTTTTCACGCAGGGCACGCACATCAATCATGCGTCCCATCCTATGCCAGGTGGCATCCCGTGTCCCATATCGGGCCAGCTATGAATTCAACACACCAGGTCAGGGTTATGCACAAACCACATGCCTGATATCCTCAAAACCCTGAAAGTTATCCACCTTTGGTGCATAACCGTGTGGACAAGATGATGCTAGGCGCACACCAGGCAGGCGCTTATGACACGAAGTACAACGAAAAGCCACTTAACAGTCCGTCCACAGGGCACCCGCAGGCTACGCTTGTGGATATGGACGCAACACCCTGGGTACTCGCCGCGGTCGCCGGAGCCGGAGCGATCGGAGTCGCGCGCCTAGCAACCGCCCTCAGCCGTCGGCGCCGCCGCCGCCAAGCCCTCGAAGTCCCCGCCTCCGTGGACGACCCCACACGCGGACGGCCGCGTCCCTGGATCATCATGAACCCCTCCAAGCACGAGGATCCCCAGGCCTTCAAAGACCGCATCAACCGCAAGGCCAAGGAACTGGGCATCGACCACGTGCACTGGCGCGAAACCACCCGCGAGGACCCAGGCACCGGCCAGGCCGTGCGCGCCCTTGAGGAGGGTGCCACCGTCGTCATCGCCGCCGGCGGAGACGGAACCGTCCGCGCCGTCGCGGCCGGCATGGCCGGATCCGGCGTACGCATGGGCATCATCCCCGTGGGCACGGGCAACGTCCTGGCCGGCAACCTGTCCATCCCCGACAATCCCGCGCAGGCCCTCGCCGTCGCACTCGACCGCAACCACCGCGCCGTCGACCTGGCATGGGTACGCGTCGAAGACACCACGCAGGAATCCGATCAGCCCGCCGAAGGCGGCCTCCGCCTCGCCGCGCACGCCGCGCTGCACCCCGAGGACACTCTTCAGGACGAGGCTGCCCCGGCCTCGTCGAACGAGCCGCGCGCGGACGAGTACGCGTGCCTCGTCGTCGCGGGGATGGGCTACGACGGCGAAACGATGGCCGACACGGATCCCGAGCTGAAGAAGCGCATCGGGTGGATCGCCTACGTGTGGGCGGGCCTGGGAGCGATGGGCGCCCCGCGCATGAAGGCGCGCCTGACCCTGCGCTCCCCCGCCGCGGCCGCTCCGGACCCCCTCGGGATCGGCGACCAGATCTCCGGTTCCATCGTCCACGAGGCCGGGGACGTCGCAGACGAGGTCACCAAGATCGAGGCGCGTTCCGTCATGTTCGCCAACGCCGGCGAGATGAAGATGCTCATCCTGGCGCCCGACGCGAACCTGTCGGACGGCCTCATCGACGTGATCGCCGTCGACGCACAGGCTGGCCTGCTCGGATGGGCGGACGTGACCTGGAAGATGCTCGGTCAGCTGATCGGGCTTCGCCCCGTGAACCTGCCCGTCGCGACGGGCACGGTCGCCTTCCGCCAAGCGAAGGGCGCATCAGTGACGAGCAAGGAAGCCCAGGTGTGCCAGGTGGACGGGGACGCAATCGGCGTCGCCCGCACCATGCACGTTCGCATGCAGGCGGGCGCCCTCGACATCGCCGTTCCCGCCGAGCGCACGTGGATGGAGCTGCTGCCCAGCTGAGCCCGCTTCCTTACGCGATGCGCGCCGCGCACGAGCTTGTTACCAAGTAGCAGTGCACTACTGAGCGCAGCGTTGCACTACTTGGCATGGCATTCCACTAGATAGGAAGCAGTGCAATGCCCCCACAACTAGTGCATTGCTGCTGCATCTAGTGCAGCGCTGCAGGATCTGCGCCCTTTGGACGCCGGCAGGAGGTATGCCGGCGATAAATTCCACGACGACGCTTGTGACCGATGAGGTGTTACACCCGATCGGGAAGATTCAACCCCTTCTGATCGGGTGGAATCTTCCCGATCAGGTTGAATCTCCCCAAAACGGGTTGAATCCCGACGATGGGACGCTAGATTTCTCGTTGTACCTCGACCAGGTATCTAGTGACGCCTCGATGCGGAGCCTCGAGGCTAAGGCTCGCACATCTCCAACACCAACCCACTGCACATCTCCACGATCTGCCTTGTTTCTCAGTGGTGTTACACCACTTAACGGGGTATTACACCAGCTCGGAGGTGGTGTAATACTCCCTAACTGGTGTAATACTCCCTAAGTGGTGCAGACCTGCCCGATACAGCTCGGTTGACAGTTCGTTGGAGCGGCAGATGCTGTGACCCGGCTTATCCCTCAGCACTGCAGACCTGCCGGGGCGGCACCTATTGGATCCGCGCGGCAACCCGAGCGTCAGGCCAGCGGCCAGGACGGCGCGCTGCCCGCAGCCTCGCCCGTGCCATCCCCGCCGTGCAGCAGGTCCGCGACCCACGCGCGGCCCGCGCGGAAGGCCTCGTCCGTGGTGCCCGGAGCCACCGCCGCGCGCACACCATCAACGCGCGGGTAGGACCCCATGAAGCGAACCTCCGGCGAATAGCGGTGCAGGCCAACGAGGGCCGCCTGGACGCGCTCCTCGCGGATGTGGCCGACGATGTCGATGCTGAACGTGTAGTTGCCGAGGCCGTCGCCGCTCGGGCGCGACTCGATGCGCGACAGGTCGACGCCACGCGCCGAGAACTGCTCGAGGAGGGTCAGCAGCGCGCCCGACTCGTTGACGGGCAGGGCCACCTGGATGGTCGTCTTATCCGCGCCGGTCGGCGGAGGCACCACGCCGGGGCGGGCCACCAGGACGAAGCGGGTGATCGCACCCGGGTTGTCGGCGACGTCGGTGAACAGGGCCTCCAGGCCGTAGGTGTTGACCGAGACCGCGTTGCACAGGGCAGCATCGAAGGAGGCATCGCCGTCCGAGAGCAGCTCGGCGGCGGCGGCCGTCGACGTGGCGGGCACGTGAATCGCGCCGGGGAACGTCTCTTCGACCCAGCCGCGGCACTGCGCCCACGCGTGCGGGTGGGTACCAATGCGGCGAATATCCTCGGCGCGCGTGCCCGGCAGGACGGCCAGCTGGAAGACGACATGCACGTGCATCTCGGCAACAATGACGAGGGGATCGCCGTGCGAGAGGGAATCCAGCGTCGCGTTGACGCCGCCCTCGATGGAGTTTTCGATCGGGACGACGGCGCGGTCGGCCTCGCCGCGACGCACGGCCGCGAGCGCCTGCGGGGCGCTCGTCATCGGCATGAGGACCGCGCCGGCGGGAGCAACCTGGTGGACGGCCTGTTCGGTAAACGTGCCGAAGGGGCCGAGGAAGGCGATACGAAGCTTGTCACCGAGGGGCGCGGGGCCGGGAATGTTCGTCGTCATGGTGTCAAGGGTAACGAGAGCATCGCGCGCGGCGCCGCCTCGTTTCAGCGCCGGGGGCGCATTGTGGCCAATCGCGCGGGATTCGAGGGGCGCGCGGGCATCGTGCGAGCACGCCCCGGGGACAAGCACGCCCCGGGAACGAGCACGCCCCCGAGCAAACGTCACCGTCTCAGTTGCCGCTCCCGGGGACACCGGTCGCGAAGGCCTCGCGTCCGCCGCCCGGCGTGATGTCGCCGCACGCGGTGATCTTCCACAGCTTCGCGGTGCCGCCCGCGTCGACAAGCTCAAACCCGCTGGACGTGTCGACGCCGTAGAGACCCGGGTTACGGGTGGAGCGCATGAAGTTGTAGTAGGCGCCGTCTTCTTCCTCGTAGAAGTGCGTGATGCCGAGCTTGCGCACGACCTCGCAGACCTCGGGGTCGGTCGCGATGTCGTGGAAGCGCTGGGTGAGGACTTTCTGCGAGGCGCCGTCCGCGTTGACTGTGCTCAGCTGCGGGAAGACGGCCTTGCGTCCGCCGAGCATCTCGGAGTAGGCGGCACCCGCGATCGGGTCGCCGAGGATGAGAGCGTTGGGCGCGGTCGTGTACTTCATGCGGCGCGCCATGGCGAGTTCGCCGGTGGTGGCCATGCCGGGCTTGCCCAGGTGCGCGGGGTCGTACACGTAGGCGACCGCGGTATTGCGGGCGTCGATCGCTCCGAAGCCGGATAGGACGAGGATGAGGAGGCCGACGCCCACCTGGATCGGCCAGCGCGGCGCTTCGATCTCGTCGTCGACGCCGCGTTCGGCGAGGATGCGCTGCAGGGACCTGGTCCACGCGGCGTGCAGAGCGTGGATGATCGCAGCGGCGCCGACGGCCATGAGGACCGTCAGCGCAATGTCTTCGACGCCCATGATGCGGCGGGCGTCCTTGTACCAGGGGGCCAGCAGGTACGTGCGCAGCGCCGAGTTGGGCGCGTACGCGAGGCCGGTCAGGCCCGCGAGGATCAGGTAGGAGACGAGCGGCCAGCACGGCAGGGGCAGCGCCTCTTCCTCGTCGGACGAGGCCGGGGCCCCCTCGTCCGCGCCCGTCTCCTGCGTGAGTCCGGCCTGTTCGGCGGCGCGCTCGAGGGGGTCGGGGCGGCGCCAGAGCGTGTGCAGGCGGGCGGTCGCGGCGATGCCGGCGATGAGGAGGAGCAGCTGGATGAGGGTCCAGTAGGTGGTGCTGGGCGTGCTCGTGAAGGGCGGGTAGGGCAGGAACGCGTGGGCGAAGGCCTCGCCCCAGCCGTTTCCGTTGCGCGGGTATTTGCCCATCGCCTGGATCTTCGACGACGACAGCGCAAGGAGCGGGGCCGCGACGACGCCGAGCGCGAGGGCACCCCACGCGAGGGCGGCGAGCTGGCCTCGGCCATCGCGCTCGTAGGCCCGGCGGGCGAAGGAGAGAATCGACGCCAGGAGCGGGGCGATGAGGAGGGCGAGGAGGGAGAAGGCGGCGCTCGGGTGGGCGCCGACGAGGCCGAGGGCGCCGATCAGCAGGAAAACACCCTGGGGGATGCGGCGCATGAACGCGCGTACCCCGTCTCCGGCGCGCAGATCCGTGGTAAAGCGTCGACCGACGACGATCGCGGCCGCGGCGAGCCCGGGAACCAGCGCGGTGCCGGTCGAGTTGGGCCACTGGTTGTACATGGTGAGCGCGTCGGCCGGCATGTTGAGCAGCATGCCGCCGATGACCGGCGCGGCGAGGAGAGCGCTGCGCGAGGCGGTGAGCACCGAGACGAGCGCTGCCAGGCCGATCACCCACACGGCCATGAGTGCCAGCGAGGAGACGTTGGCGGTCTGGACAACCGAGTCGTAGCGCGCAAAAAGCGCGACGAAAGCGTGCCAGCCCGTGGGGTAGTAGACGCTCCTGCCGCCGTAGAGCTCGTGGAGGCCACCGAAGGGGCTCGCATCCTTTCCGTACAGGATCGCGTGCACGCCGTTCTGGTGGAACGTCGGGTCCCACTGCTGGACGGGGTTGGCCGGGTCCGCGCCCGCAAGAAGCGGCCACGCGGCCACGAGGAAGCCGACGAGGATCGCTCCCCACGTGGAGGCGCGGACCGCAGCCTGCGCGCCGCCGATGGGAACGCGTACGCCGATGGCCTCGCGCAGGGGAACTCCCCGCAGTGAGAAACCGCCGTTACTGCGGTGGAAGAAGCTCAATGCCCACGCGGCGGCGCCACCGATGGCGCTCAGGCCGAGGACTGGCAGGGCGGTGGAGGGTTCCCACTCAATGTCGAGGGCCGGGTAGGCCGCTGACAGGGCCGTGACGAGGCCGAAGGTGAACGCGGGTGCCGCACCGATCGCGACGAGCGACGAGCGCCCCCCGGCCCGCAGCCACATGAAGCCCGGCAGCACCAGGGCGACCATCATGGCCAGCAGGGTCGGAAGCAGCATCCACCAGGCCAGCACGGCTTACTCCTCCTCGGATGCGGCGCGGCGCTTACCGATCATCTCGATGATGACGGGCAGGACCGACGCGAGGATGATGACGCCGAGGATGAGCGTCAGGTTGTCGTGCACGAAGGGAACGTTGCCCAGGAGCGCACCCACGAGGATGAAGCCCGCGCCCCAGATGACAGAACCGAGCGTGTTGAAGACCAGGAACTTCGCGTAGGGGTAGCGGGCCATGCCCGCGGCGATCGGGATGAACGTGCGCACGAAGGGAATAAAACGGCCGATGACCAGCGAGCGGCCTCCGTAGTTCGTGAAGTAGTGCTCCGCCTTCTCCAGGTGCTCCGTCTTGAGGATGCGGGCGTCCGGCTTGAAGAAGCGCCGTCCCCACTTGGCGCCCAGGAAGTAGCCGATTTGCGCGCCGATGAAAGCTGCGACGACGACGAGGAGGATCAGGGTCGGCAGGTGCAGGCCGAGGCGGTCGTGGAGCAGGCCCGCGGTGAACAACAGGGACTCACCGGGCAGGACCGGGAACAGGACACCGGACTCGATGAGGACGATGAGCATCGTTCCCCACAGCACCCACGGCCCCATGGCAACGAGCAGGGTCTCGGGATTTTTAAACCACTCGATAACGGTGTGCAGCATCGACGGATCTGATGCGGTCACGAGTGTCGACCAGGTCACGATAGGGCCCTTTTCTGCCGGGAATGTATCACCCTAACCCTACCTTTGTTGACCGCGATTATAGGATAGGCAACATGAGGAAGCGCAAGGATTCACACGACGGCTCGCCGGTCGCTGACACAAACCTCCTCTTCGTCCCATCATCATCTGACGATTCCGCAGAGAACGGGGTCGACGCCCTCATGGGAATGATCGACGAGGCAGGGGCTCAGCCCGCGCCACCGCCACCCCCCGAGGTGCCCGCATCGGAGGCACGCACGGAGGTCATGGCGCCCGTCGTCGTGCCGAACGCGACCACCGCCCCGGTCACCATGCCCCCCAGCATTCCTCCCAGCCACGCAGATTCCGACCAGGGCACCCCGGCCTCGTCGATGATCGCCGACAGCGGCGTCACAGTGCCTCCCCCGCCCGCCACCACCGATTCCGATAGCGCCGCCGACACGCACGAGCCCGCCCCGGCCTCGTCCACGCCCGTAGCCACGGACACCACCAACACCACCAACACCGCGGATGCGCACGGCGCCGAGGAAGACGCAGCCACCCCCGCGAGCGCGTCCGAGGAGTCGGAGAAGACCCCCTCCCCAGCCACCGGCGAGATCGCGGCGAACCTGCCGGTGCGCCGCATGCGCCTGCCCCGCCCCGTCTACATCGCCGACCGCATCACGAGCGTGCGACGCCGCCGCGAGGACGCCGTCGACGTCGTCATCTCCCTCGTCGCGATTTTCTTCATCTGGACGATCGGCGCGCTCGCCAGCGCGACCACGCGCGGCGTCACCATGGACGTCCTCAGCTTCCAGCTGGTCCGCAAGATCCTCATCCTGCCGGTGAGCATCACCGAGGGCCTCATCATTTTGACCACGCCGATCCTCGTGATCGTCTCGCTCGCGCTGCGCAGACGCCTCCAGGCGATCATCCAGGTCCTGGCCACGAGCCTCGTGGCGGCAGTCGGCGGCTGGATCATCATCCTGCTGACGGGACTGCTCCCCTCGGAACTGACCGCGCCGCTGAGCGTGGACCGCGCGCTCGCCACCCAAGGCTCCCAAACCGGTATCGCGATTGCGATCAACCTGGTCATCGTCACCCTGTGCGCCCTGTTCACCTCCGCGGGCGAGGCCCAGTCGATGAAGGCCATTAAGTGGGGCTGGACCGGCCTGTGGATCATCCTCATCCTGGGCGTGCTGCGCTCCTCCATGACGCTGCCCGTCGCCTTCATCTCCGTCTTCCTGGGCCGCGCGTTCGGCTCGGGCTCGCGGTGGATCATGGGCTACGACGACCAGCGGGCCAAGGGCGCGAAACTCGTCGAGGCGCTCCTCGGCATCGGCATCACACCCTCGCGGATCGTGCGCACCGACCTCGACACCACCGAGGAACCCCTAGCGACCTGGGCCGTCGCCGAAGACTCGCGCGGCCACCTGACGCAGATGCCCGCCGACCTGGGCGACATGGGCGTCACGGTCACGCGCCACCCGGGCCAGGATCACTACCGCCACTACCAGGCGTGGAGCGACACGGGCCTCGCCTACGAGCTCATCGCCATGGATCCCGGCCAGGAACTGACCGGCACCCTCCTCGAAATGTGGAACAACCTGCGTCTGCGCGGTATCAGCCGGTGGGTCTCCCCCTCGCTCAAGGCGCAGGCCGAGCGCTCCTCGTTCACGACCCTGCAGGCGCTGCGTGCGGGCGTGTTCACGCAGGAGCCGATCGGGATCGCCTCGGCCTCCGACTCGATCATTCTGGTCATGTCCGCGCTGCCGCCGACGACGCCGCTGACGGAGCTCGGCGAGGCCGCGACGGACGAGGTCTTGGACCGCGCGTGGGAGCAGCTGCACTTCGCGCACGCGCGCGGCATTTCGCACCGCGCCCTCACTCCCGAGGCCGTGGTCGTCGACTCGTCCTCGGACGTGTGGCTCCTCGACTGGGATTCCGGCGAGGTTGCGACCACCGAGCTCAACCAGTCGATCGACATCGCGCAGATGCTGGTTCTCACGGCCCTGGCCGTGGGGCCGCAGCGCGCGCTCGAGGCCGGACGGCGCTGCGTCGGGGAGGAGACGCTGATCGCGTGCGCCCCCGTCATCCAGAAGCCTGTTCTTCCCGCATCCATCAACCAGCGCCTGCGCCGTTCCGACCTGCTCAGTGAGCTGCGCGCGGCCCTCGTGGGCGACTCCGAGGCGGAGACAGCGCCGACGGCTGACCTGCAGCGCTTCCGCCCGCGCACGATCTTCACGATCGCGGTGGCGTTCATCGCCGTCTTCATCGTCGTGGGCTCGCTGAACTTCAGCGACATCGTGACCACGGTCAAGAGCGCGAACCCGTGGTGGATGCTCGCTTCCGCGGTGCTCGCCTGCCTCATCTGGGTCGGGTCCGCGGTCCCGCTTGTTGCCCTGTCGCCTGAGAAGCTGAGCCTGCGAGAGACCCTCATCGCCCAGGTCGCGGCCTCGATCATTACGATCGTGGCCCCCGCCGGCGTGGGCCCCGCTGCCCTGAACCTGCGCTACCTGCGCAAGCGCCGCGTCCCCACCGCGATGGCGGTGACGACCGTGACCCTCATGCAGATCTCGCAGGCGCTCATCACGATCATCCTGCTGCTGCTCGTCATGGTGATCGCGGGTTCGTCGCTGTCCGTGTCGGTCCCCTACGGCACCATCCTGGGTGTCGTCGCGGTCGTCATGGTCGCGGTCGGCGTCATCGTCGCGGTGCCGAAGGTGCGCCGCTGGATCTGGTCGAAGATTCAGCCGACCTGGCAGCAGGTCTACCCGCGCCTCCTGTGGATCATCGGCCAGCCGCGTCGCCTCGCAGCGGTCGTGGGCGGCAACCTGCTGATGAACATCGGCTACGTGGGCGCGTTCTGGACGGCGCTGCTCGCCATGGGTGGTTCGCTGAACTTCTCCACGGTGTCGATCACCTACCTGACGGCGAACGCGGCCGGCTCGTTCATCCCGTCGCCGGGCGGTATCGGTACCGTCGAAACGGCGCTGACCTCGGGCCTGACGGTCGCGGGCATCTCCTCGTCGGTGGCGATCGCGACGGCCCTGCTCTACCGTCTCGTCACCTTCTACGGCCGCATCCCCTTCGGCTGGCTGGCCATGAAGTACATGGAAAAGAAGGACATGATCTAGGGCGCGGACAGACGCGCGCGGATCCGTCACACTATCCATTTACTTCAAATTAAGTCTCAATTTGAAGTAAATGGAAGCAATGCCTTCTCGACGAACATATCCACAGTCGCACCCTGACGACTGCCACCGCATCGCGGCAACCCTCGACCCCCTCCCCTCTTGTCAGTCACCGTCCCCTTCAAGGGCACAATCAACCCGACGCTGAAGATCTGACACCGGATACCACTCGAAGCTCCGGCCGCGCCGAACACGTCTCAAATAGCCCTCATCCTCGAGTCCACGCAGGTCGGCGTGCGCAGTCTGAGGAGTGACCCTGTATTTGTTGGCATGCGCCGCTGCTGTCACTGTCATCATGGGATCACGCAAGGCTTCTTCGATGACGCCGATCTGACGGTTCGTGAGTGTCGTGGCGCGCAGGCGATGCTTCACCTGATCCAGCTCCTTGGATTTCTTTGCCAGATAATCGTGCAGCTCGCGGATTCCACGCAGAATTATCCGCGCATGCCAGATCAGGAAGTAGGTAAGGTCGCCCTCATCCTGCTCGACTTCAAGGAATGAGCGAGCGTACTGTGCGGGCGCTCTATGCAGTAGTCGGGACACCGGAACAAAGTCCATCAGAAAGAAGCCCTCACGCAGCATCACCCACTGCGCAATGACGCGGGCCGTGCGACCGTTACCATCAACGAAGTAGTGGTCGTATCCCATCATGAAGTGAACAATGAGCGCCCTGACGAGGGGCGGCACATATTGCGTCGCATACTCACCTTCACCATTCACGAAGGAACACAGACGCTCCAGGCGCTCGGGCAGCTCCGATGCGGACGGCGGAACATGGAGCGGCTGCTCCTCGCTTTCCGTCCCGTAGATGCGAACCCTACCCTCCCCCTCCCGCTGGAGGCGGCCAGCATCGTCCGGATCATCGAGCGTCCCCTCAGTCACGATCCGATGAACCTCACAGATAAACTCTGGAGTGAGCTTATCCGTGAGACGCCCCCGCACAAATTCGAGGGCGAGAAAATTGTTTCGGATCATCCGCTCCGACCGCGTCTGCGGGCGCCTCCCCTCCCGGAGCATCTTTTTCGCATCGCGCCTCGACGTGGAGGCTCCCTCCATCTGGGAGGATGTGATCGCCTCCTCGTACAGGGAGTTGATGAGGTACCTGTCTCGCGCAACCTCCGTTGCTACCTCCCCGGGGAGCTCGACCTGACCTCGCGCCTGAGCGGTAATATCCTCATTCAGGCTCAACAGCACATCGGGCAGATTAAAGGTCAAGGGTGTTGCGTCCTTCATCGTGAAGGGCGTCGGTCTAGCAGTGGTCGCTCGAGCACTGCGAACCGCGCACCACCAGGCCTCGCGGGTGAGTCCCTCGGGCACCGGCTCGGCCCGGAAGTAATACTCCCACGGCCGATACTCCGGATCATCAAGTCCGCCAGCTAGCGCGCGAATAACAGACGAACGATGATCCTCATCCATATCCCTGAGGCTATTGAGAACACTGTCATAGAGTTCAGCCAGGCGACAGGGCGGAGGGGTCGGCTTCTTCATGACTGCTCCGTTCACGCTTATTTCAAATTACTTCTAATATTATCTTAATTTGAAGTAATTAGAAATACTCTCACCCCAAGTCCTGGATCCCATCTATGCGCAAGAGAGCGCACCCCACCTGCCTCACTCCGGCACGAGGCAGCCGACCGTTCGCTTACTGGAGGCTGTTGTTGCCGTCCGGGTATGCCGCCTGGACGCCGCTGACCGCGCGGATCGTCTCCAGCGAACCGGCGGGCACGCGCAGGGCGTAGCCGCGCAGCGCGTTGCGATACTCGCGCTCCACGGTCACGGACGCGCCCGGGAAGGACGCGGCCACGGCCTCGTTAATCGAGGTGAGGGTCGCCTCCCCGTCGGCGCCTTCCGCGAGCTGGACGATCACGACGACGGAGGTGTCGGCGTCCTCGCTGCCGGATTGCGCGCTCGGTCCGCTTTGCCCGTTCTTTGAGGTCAGCGCGGTATCGGGGTCGACACTCGACGAGGCCGTGGCCCCCGGAGCGGACTGGGAGGAGTCTGCGGGAGCGCCGGACTGCGGCGCGGGCGTCGGCGACGTCGCGGTGGAACAGCTGGCAACCGCAAGCGCGCACGTGCCCACCCCGGCCAGGAAAACGGCTGGTTTCTTCATGGTTATCTGCTCCTTGCTGCGTGCGTGCACTGTCGCGCTGACGCCTCCAACATAGCGCAGATAGAGGGCCCGGGAGCGCTCGCAGTGAGCGTTCCCGGGCCCCGGCCTCGTGAATCGAGAATCAGTGAATCAGCGATTCAGAACAGCGCGCACATCAGTGCACCCAGACTCCGTTCGCGTCGAACACGTAGGTGCGTCCATTGATGACCTGCGTGCCGGTGAGCATGGCACCGGAGGGTGCCAGGTAGTACCAAGAGCCACCCACGTTGACCCAACCGGTCGCCATCTTTCCGGAGGCCGTCAGGTAGTACCAGGAACCGCCGTCATTCACCCAGCCGGTAGCCATCGCACCGTTGCCGGTGAGGTAGTACCAGGAGCCGCCGTCGGCGACCCAACCGGTGGCCATGACCTTCGTGGTGGGGTCGAGGTAGTACCAGGAGCCGGCATCATTCACCCAGCCACCCACGAGGGCGCCGGACTCGTTCGCGTAGACCCACTGGCCGTCGGCGCGCTTAAGGAAGCCGGTCGCCATGTAACCGGAGGGGCCGAACAGGTAGTCCGAACCGTTGATCGTGAACCAGCCGTTCTTCAGGTAGCTCGCGCCGTCGGCACAGGCGTACCACCAGCCGGCCGCGTCCTTCACCCAGTGGCCGCCCGCGGGGTCGGTGCAGGGCGTGGGAATACCCATGTTGTCGCTGGGCAGGTTGAGGGTCGCGGCCTCGGAGTGGTTGAGGCCGTAGTCCCATGCCAGCAGGTACGGGTGGGCGATGACGTTGCCGGAGCCACCCTGGTCGGTCCACGCGGAGTTGATGTCCTTGAAGGGGATCTCAACGTGGTAGGCGCGCGAGCCGTCAGCCGCGATGGTTGCCTCATTGTCGGTGAAGATGTGGCGGTAGAACCACAGGCCGTCGGCCGGGTCGTGCAGGTCGATCGCAGCCAGCGGCGACGCATCCGTCACGTCGAAGGACAGGACGGTGTCGGCACCCTCACCCTTGTACTCCAGGTTGGAGACGACGGGTGCGACCGTGTCGATGCGGAACTCGTAGGAGATCGACTGCTCGGCCTGCGAGGGGCCGTCGTTGTGCGCGGAGAGCGTCAGCTTGTACTGACCATCAGGCAGGTTCTTGTATGCGTCGGCGCGCGCATCCAGGGACATCGGATCGTGTCCCTGCTCGAGCCACGTCATCTTGCCGGTGGAGGAATCCACCGCGGACTTCCAGTTCATGAATCGCGTGAAGGACGCGACCTTCTCCCCGGCGGCGTTCGTGTACGCGGCGTTGACCGTGTGGACGCTGCGCAGCGTGCCGGTGCGGGGCTGGAGAACCGTGGGAGCGCCCGAGGCGTCCGAGCGGGAGATGATGTTCTGGCTCGGGTTGGGCGCTCCGATACGATCGGCGTCCTTGACCAGGGGGTTGTATCCCAGCTGCTGGCCCGTGGTGCCGTTGTAGACCCAGGAGGCGAGCGTGTGAGCGCCATCCTGCGAGGCGAGCGCGTCGAAGATGGGAGCCTTGCCCCAGTCGCCGTAGAAGCCCAGGTAGGGCACGGTCAGGTCGGGCTGAGACGCGGTCTTCGAGGTGAAGCGCACGAAGCCATCGAGGAAGGTGCCGTTGGGCGTGTTCTGTGCGACGTAGGAGTCGAACGCGGCGCGAGGCGTGACGTCCACGCCCACGGTCGCCTCACCGTTCGCGGGGACGGTGATGGTCGCACCCTCGCCGGTGCCGCTCACGGCCGCGCCGGAGTAGGCGATGTCCACGCCCTTGCCGCGCCAGTCGGAGGTGTGTCCGGTGAAGAACCCGCCGTCAACGATCTCGGAGAGCGCCTGCGTGTTCAGGGCGTAGGTGGCCTCGGCGCCGGAGAGGTTGTGCAGCGTGACGTCGAAGTGCCATCCCTTCGTGCCATCGCCCAGGTCGGCCTTGGGTCGGGACTGCTCGGGGGCGCCCACCACGGTCGGGTACACGGACGAGGTCGTGGCAGCCAGGACGTTCGTCAGACCCGAGCCCTGCTTGCGCGGGGAGTACGGGGCTCCGGAGTCCTCGAGCGGGTCGGCGATGGGGGCCGCCGTGCCCATGATGAGGTTCTGGACGACGTCAACCTTTTGGCTCACGCTCATGGACGCGAACAGCGGATCGTTCTGGACGCGCTCCAGAACGACCGCGCTGACGCCCGCCATCTGCGGGGTGGCCATGGACGTGCCGGACATGAACTCGTAGTTGCCGCCGGGCACGGACGAGTAGATGTTGCCGCCGGGGGCGCTGACCTCGGGCTTGAGGCGCAGGTCGGGGGTGACGCCCCAGGAGGAGAAGCTCGACATGGAGTACTTCGTGCTGGGGGGGACGACCTTGCCGGGCGCGACGTTCATGTGGTGGTCGGCGGCGGCCAGCATGGCCTCGCCGTCCGCCTGCGAGATGAACGCGGCGGGCACGCCGTCGGTCGCCAGGCTCATGACGACGAGCGAGTCACCGGGCACGTTGTTGTAGACGATGAAACCGGCGGGCTTGGAGCCTGCGATGTTGTTGAACTTGTCCTGGAAGGTGAGGGAGCCACGCTTGACCAGCACGATCTTGCCGGCGAGGCCCTCGGGGTACTTGGCCTTGAGCGCAGCGCCGTCCTCGGGCGAACCGATGCCGCCGTCGACGTACTCGAAGGGGCCGCCGGTCAGGTCGGACAGGTCGGGCATCTTCTGACCGTTGGCGCCACCAGCGCGCTGGTAGGGGATGTCGCGGTCGCCGACACTGAAGGCGCTGTGCGCCAGCGAGTTATCGACCGAGGCCACGGACACGACGGAGGAGTAGGACGCCGGCTCGCACAGGACCGAGGAGTCGGGGTCCGACGCGTAGGGCAGGTTCTTGCCGGACAGGTTGCCGTATCCGGCGGTGTACTCGTTGCCCGCGGCCGCGTTCACGGTGACGCCCGCGGCCTGCAGGTTCTTGAAGACGGTGGCGTACATGGAGTCGGCTTCGTTGTCCATGCCGCCGGTCTGTCCGAGGGACAGGTTCACGACGTCGGGGTGCAGGATCACCATGTCGTCGAGTGCAGCGAGCAGCGCCGAGTCCGGGATGCCACCGTTGCTGCTACGGGCGACCTTGGCGACGATGATCTGGGCGTCGGGCGCAATGCCGACGATTTCGCCCGCGTTGCCCGCGGTGATGCCGGCGACGTGCGTGCCGTGCGATCCGGCTTCGCCGGTCGGCGAGGGGTCGGGGTCGTTATCCGCGTAGTCGTAGGCGAAGGGGAACTTTTCCGACACGTAGGTGCCGGTCTTTCCGTCACCCAGCTGGGGGGTCAGGGATGCGACCTTGTCCGCTGAGAGCGCGGGGGTGCCGTGCAGGGCGCCCGCGAACGCCGGGTGCGTCATGTCCACGCCGGTGTCGATGACGGCGACGACCTTGCCCTCACCCTTCTGGGTGATCTGGTCGGCGTGCATCATCAGCTGGGGGCTAAGGTTGGCGGGGTCCTGGGCGGCGGTGCGGGCGGAGTTCGTCGCACCCTCGCCAGCGACCTGGTCGTCGGCGCCTTCAACGTGGGTCTCGCGGTCGAGGAACGCGGCCTTGACGCCGCTCACCGCGCGGATCGCGTCGAGGGAGCCGGCGGGGGCGCTGAGCGCGAAGCCCTTCAGGGCGTTGTCGTACTCGCGCTCCACCTGGGCGGAGGCGCCGGGGAATGCGCCGGCCACGGCCTCGTTGATGGAGGCGAGAGCGGCCGCGCGGTCCGCACCGTCGTCGAGCTGGACGACGATGCTCACGACGGAGGCGGGGTCCACCTCGTCGGTCGACTGGGCCTGATCGGTCTGGGTGGTCTGCCCGCTCTTCGAGGTGAGCGCGGTATCGACGTTACCGACGGGCAGGGACGAGGCCGTGGCGCCCGCGTCGGGTTGGCTGTCCGCGCCGGTGGGCGGGGATGCGAGGGTCGCGGGGCCAGCAACCACGAGCGCCGCGGTGCCGGCCAGCGCGAGGAGCGTCGCTGGTTTCTTCGTTGTCATCTACCTACTCCAATGTGTTGACAGGCGGTCGCGTAAGAACGAGGAGAGGACCGCGTCTATTGGCCGCCATCATCAACATAACCGCAGACAAGTCTTGTGACAAGCTTTGTTTCACCTAGAGAAACACCTGACGATTATTTTACCCAGTAACGGATTCCGGGCCCGAGAACGCTTACACAACAACGTTCTCGGGCCCGGAAGGGAATGTTGACAGATTCAGGAAGCTCGGCGCTTATCGCACCCAGGCGCCAGAATCGTCAAACATGTAGGTGCGCCCGTTGATCACGTGCGTGCCCGTCAGCATCGCACCGGAGGGTGCCAGGTAGTACCAGGTGCCCCGATCCTTGACCCAGCCGGTCGCCATCTTTCCGGAGGCGTTCAGGAAGTACCAGGTACCGCCGTCATTCACCCACCCGATGGCCATCGCACCGTTGCCCGTCAGGTAGTACCAGGAGCCGCGGTCGGCCACCCATCCGGTCGCCATGACGTGAGAGGCGGGGTCGAGGTAGTACCACTGACCGCCATCCTTCACCCAACCGCTCACGAGGGCGCCGTCGGAGTCGGCGTAAACCCACTGGCCGTTCATGCGCTTGAGGAAGCCGGTCGCCATGTAGCCCGACGGCCCGAACTGGTAGTCACGGCCGTTGATGGTGAACCAGCCGCCCTTGAGGTAGCTGGCCCCATCGGCGCAGGCGTACCACCAGCCGACGCTATCCTTCACCCAGTGACCGCCCTCGGGGTTCACGCACGGGCTGGGTGTGCCCGGGTTGCCGCTGGGCAGGTTGATCGGGAAGACCTCGGAGGGGTTGAGGCCGTAGTCCCACGCGAGGATGTAGGGATTGGCGATGACGCCGCCGGTGCCGCCCTGGTCGGTCCACGCCTGCTCGATGACGCTGAGCGGGATCTCGACGTGGTACGTGTACCGGCCGTCGGCACCGACGCTGCCTTCATCTTCGGTGAAGACGTGGCGGTAGAACCACAGGCCATCGGCCGGGTCGTGCAGGTCGACAGCTGCCAGCGGCGAGTCGTCGGTAACGTCGAAGGTGACGACGAAGCCCTCATCCTTGCCGGAGTACACCAGATCGGAGATGACCGGGGCCTTCGTGTCCAGGCGGAAGTTGTAAGAGATCGACTGCTCGGCGCGCGACGGACCGTCGTTGGATGCGGCGATTCGCAGCGTGTAGGCGCCGTCGGGCATCTGCGCGAATTTCTCCGCGTTCGCGTCGAAGGCCGTGGACTCGTGGTAGGCCTCGACCCAGGTGTTCTCCTCGGTGCTGGTCAGGTAGACGGACTTCCAGTTCTGGTGGTTGGTTACGGACAAGACCGTCTCCCCGGCCTCGTTCGTGTAGGTGCTGGTCAGCGAGTGGACGCTGCGCAGCGTGCCCGTGCGCGGTTCGAGGATCGTCGGGGCGCCCGAGGCCGTGGACCGCGAGATCACGTAGCGCTGCGGATTCGGGTTGCCGGTGCGGTCGGCCACCTTGACGAGCGGGTTGTAGCCGAGGGAAGCGCCGGTCTGGCCGTTGACGATATCCGAGGCCCGGGTGTGCGCCCCGCCCACAGAGGCGAGCGCGTCGAAGATGGGGGCCTTGCCCCAGTCGCCGTAGAAGCCCAGGTAAGGCACGGCGAGGTCGGGCTGACCGTCCGTCTTCGAGGCGAAGCGCACGAAACCATCCAAGAACGTGCCGTTGGGCGTATTGTCCGCAACGTAGGAGGCGAACTCACTCCCCGGCGCAATGTCGATGCCGACCGTGGCCTCGCCACTCGCCGGAACCGTCACCATCGCACCCTCAGCCGAGGCCGACGCGGCGCCCGAGTAGGTGATCTCCACGCCCTTGCCTCGCCAATCCGAGGAATGCTCCGTGAAGAAACCACCATCGACAATCTCCGACAGCGCCTGCGAGCTCAGCTCATAGGTCGCAGCCGTACCGGACAGGTTATGCAGCGTGACATCAAAGTGCCAGCCCTTCGTGCCATCGCCCAGGTCCGCCTTGGGACGAGACTGCTCCGCAGCACCCACCACGGTCGGATACACCGACGAGGTCGTCGCCGCCAAAGCGTCCACCAGGCCCGCACCCTGCTTACGCGGAGAATAGAGCGCACCCGTCGTCTGAGCCGCATCCGTCAACGGGCGGGCGGTGCCCATGATGAGGTTCTGCACCACATCAGCCTGCTGGCGCGCGCTCATCGACGCAAACAACGGATCAGACTGGACATGCTGCAGGACGATCGCGCTGATGCCAGCCATCTGGGGCGTGGCCATCGAGGTGCCCGAGGTCTGCTCGTACGCACCGTTCGGTATCGATGAGAAAACGTTGCCACCGGGCGCCGCGATCTCAGGCTTGAGACGCAGGTCCGGGGACACGCCCCACGAGGAGAACTCCGAGGCCTCGTAGATGGAGGACTGCGGCAGGACCTGCCCCTCGGCGATCGAAAGCTTGTGCTCGGGGGCGTCCAGCATGGCCTGGCCGTCAGCCTGGGAGATGAACGCGGCGGGCAGGTCCTGCGTCGTCAGGTTCATGATGATGAGCGAGCCGACGGACACGTTGTTGTAGACGAGGATGCCGGCCGGATGCAGGTCGTAGAGGTTCTCGACCTTCTTCTGGTAGGTCATCTTGCCGCGCGAGACCAGGGCGATCTTGCCGCCGAGGCCGTCCGGGTACTTCTCCTTGAGGGCGGCGACGTCCTCCTCGGAGGCGAACCCGGCATCCACGTACTCGTAGGTGCCGGCAGGCAGGTCGGAGAAGTAGGCGACCTTCTCGCCATTCATGCCGCGCGAGCGCTGGTAGCCGATGTCCTTCCCGTTGACGCTAAAGGCGTTACGGATGAGCGCGTTCTCGACGGAGGCGACGGCGACCACGGAGGAGTAGGTCGCGGGCTCGTCGATGACTGAGGAGTCGGGGTCCGAGGCGTAGGGCAGGCCCTTGCCGGAGTTGTTGCCATACCCGGTGGAGAAGGCGTTGCCCGCGGCCGCGTTCACGGTGATGCCCGCGTCCTGGAGCTTCTTGTACACGGTCGCGTAGACCGTGTCGGCCTCGTTATCCATGCCGGCCGTCCAGCCGAGTGACAGGTTGATGACGTCGGGATGCAGCACCAGCATGTCGTCGAGGGAGGCGAGCAGCGCCGAGTCCAGCAGCGCGTCGTCCTCGCTGCGCGTCACCTTCGCGACGATCACCTGCGCGTTGGGGGCGGTGCCGACGATCTTGTCGGCGTTGCCCGCGGCGATGCCGGCGACGTGGGTGCCGTGGAAGCCGGAGCCTCCCTCGCGCGGTGACGCGTCGTTGTCACCGTCCGCGTAGTCGTAGGCGAAGGGGAACTTCTGCGAGATGTAAACGCCGGTCTTACCCTCACCCAGCTGCGAAGTCAGCGCGGCAACCTTCTGCGGGGTGAGCGGAGGCGTTCCCGCAAGCTCGCCCGTAAACGCCTGGTGGGTCGTGTCGACGCCCGTGTCGATGACGGCGATAACCTTACCCTCACCCTTCTGCGCGACCTGGTCGGTGCGCATCATCAGCTGGGCGCTCAGGTTGGCGGGGTCCTGCCCACCGTTGCGCGCAGCCTCGAGGCCTCCCTCTGAGTCGAGGGTCGCGCCATCGTTCACGTGCCCCTCGCGCTCGAGGAACGCTGCGCGCACGCCCGGGGCACGACGGATCGCGTCGAGCGCACCTGCGGGAGCCTTGAGGGCAAAGCCCGTCAGGACGTTGTCATACTCGCGCTCTACCTGGGCCGAGGCCCCGGGGAATTGAGCGGCCACAGCCCGGTTGATCTCGTTGATCGCGCCCTCGCG
Organism: Pauljensenia sp. UMB3104; assembly: GCF_030217285.1. NCBI lineage: Bacteria > Bacillati > Actinomycetota > Actinomycetes > Actinomycetales > Actinomycetaceae > Pauljensenia > Pauljensenia sp. UMB3104. Next base: position 35,171 of record NZ_JASONN010000005.1, read on the forward strand.
GGATGCGCCGTCCTCGAGCTGGACGATGACGCCGACGACGCGCGCCAGATCCTCATCGTCGGCACTCGAGGCGGGCGCGGACTGCCCGCTCTTCGATGTCAGCGCCGTATCAATATCGCCCGCAGGCAGGGATGCCGCTGCGCCATCGCGGGCGCCGGACGGGCCCGCGGACAGGGGCGAGGCCAGGGTGGCCGGCCCGGTGACCGCGAGCGCGCAGGCGCCGACGAAGGCGAGGAGGGCAGCCGGTTTCTTCGTTGACATAAGCCTTCTCCAAATGTGTGGGGGGACGGCGTGCCGGTGGCATCCGGTACATCGGTGTACCAGCCGTCTCCTCACAAAATACCGCACATAGCACGAGTGACAATCACGGTATTGCTTATTGTTACGTGAAGCGGAGCTGAAGCGTCTAACGAGAAGCCGGGCCCGGGAGCGCGTTGCTGCGTTCCCGGGCCCGGACTGTTACCTGTCGGCGAGGCCTCGATCAGATCACGGGATCCACACGCCCGAGGCGTTGAAGGTGTAGCTGCGGCCGTTGATGGTGTGCGTGCCGGTCACCATGGCTCCCGAGGGAGACAGGTAGTACCAGGCGCCGCCCAGGTTGATCCAACCGGTGGCCATCGCACCGGAGCCGTCCAGGTAGTACCAGGAGCCGCCGTCCATGACCCAACCGGTGCGCATCGCGCCGTTGTCACCCAGGAAGTACCAGGAACCGCCGATCATCTGCCAGCCGGTGAGCATCGCGCCCGAGCCGTGCAGGTAGTACCACGTGCCGCCCAGGTTGATCCAACCGGTGGCCATCGCACCGGAACCGTGGAGGTAGTACCAGGTGCCGCCGTCCATGACCCAACCGGTGCGCATCGCGCCGTTGTCACCCAGGAAGTACCAGGAACCGCGGACGATCTGCCAGCCGGTGAGCTGCGCGCCGGAGCCATCGTGGTAGTACCAGGCGCCCCCGTCCATGACCCAACCAGTGCGCATGTAGCCGCGTCCATCGAAGCGGTAGGTGCGTCCGTCGATCACCATCGAGGTATTCGCCGGGTAGGTGCCGTCAGCGTTGCGGTACCACCAGCCGATCGAGTCCAGCATCCAGGCGCCCGAGGGGGCAGGCTGGGGCTGGGGATCCGGCGCAGGCTGCGGGTCAGGCTGCGGCTGAGGCTCGGGCTGAGGCTGGGGATCCGGAGCAGGCTGGGGATCCGGAGCGGGCTGCGGGTCAGGCTGCGGCTGAGGCTCGGGCTGCGGCTGGGGATCCGGCGCAGGCTGGGGGTCAGGCTGCGGCTGCGGCGCCGGGTCAACCCACGGCGCGGGCGCAGTCGCATCGTGCTTCACGGACTTGACAACGGCGATCGTCGTCGCACTTGCCTCGGTTCCGTCGGGCAGGGTGGCGGTCAGGTTCACCTGATTCCAATCGACGACGTTACCGCCGGTGATCGTCGCGCTCTTGCCGTCCTCGGCCACCTTCAGGATGACCACACCGTCATACTCGAGGCTCCAGGACAGGGTGGCATCCTTGAACTTCTCGGGCAGCAGCGGCTTGAGGGTGACAGTCTCGCCCTCCTCGAAGTCCACGCGAAGGAAATTGACCGCAATCTCGTCCTTGCCCAGCTCACTGGCGCAGACCTGGACGGTAGCCATCACCGGGTCGAAGGCCGTGGGATCCATGTAGTCAGCGACGGCTCGGACGTCCGAGCAGCCCTCCTTCAGGGCAGTCACGCGGCCCGAGCGATCATCGACATTCAGGACGTCGATATCGTCACCAGTCCAGTTGACTTTCGTCATGTTGGCGTTGTCCGGCTTGTGCGTGACGCCGATGTACGTCTGCTGACCGACAGTCATGTTCAGCTGACCGGACTCGATACCGAAGTCGAGGGAGCTCATGGCGATGGGTTCGATCGCGACATCGGCGCGCTTGGACGGCAGACCGTCACTGCCCCAGGCAACGAGCCTGACGGTCGCCGGGAGGGCATCGGTGTGGCCAGCCTGGGACCAGGCCGCCTGAATGTCGGAGAACTTGATAGTGAAGAGGTAGTGATGAAGGCCATCGTCGGTGACATTGCCGGGGAAGTCGACGACACGATGGTAGAAGATCGCGTCGGTCGCGGGGTCACGCAGGTCAATGCTGGACAGCCCGGGATTGTCGGTGACGGAGAAGGTGACCTGACCGCCGATGCCCTCGCTCGTGGTGGCGAGGTTGGAGATCATTGGCCCATCCGCGTCGGGTGCGGGGGTTGCTGCCAGGGCAGGAGCACCGAAGGCGACACCAGACGCTGCCATTGCGCCGGTCGCCAGGGCTGCGATCAACGCCCTGTGAAATGTGTATGACATGCTCACTCCAATGTTGATTCGTGCGAGCCATACCGACCGGTTAGGTTCATCGGCTCACTATCCGCACGATACTGCGCAACCAGATACCTAGCAACGGCTTACTCACTTACCATTCAGTAGCTACAAGGCATTATGAGGGGAAATGAGGGCGCCCTGAACGCTCTGGCCAGCAAAGTTTCAACACGTTCACTGACCACTGCACATATGTTCGTTTGACAAAGCACGTTTTCCCACAACTCAAACGCTGACATTCCTGAAATAACGGGCATAGAGAGCGGTTACTTGCCACGGCAAATACCGAGAGAGAACGCAACGAAGTAGCACGTTGTCACACGTCAGTCCTGACAAAGTGCCGCGCCGGGCACCAAGGCGCGGTCAGACCCTACTGGCGGTCTGACAGCTCCAGGTTCGCCCGCACCACGATGCCGATACGCCGAACCATTGCCTCGTCCACCCAGGACCCGTCGAGGGCCGCCAGACGCGGGTGGGTCGGCGCCTCGTCGAAGAGGCGATCAAAGCCGAGGATCGCCCTCCACAGGGGGATCAGCTCCTCGTTATAGGTATGGCCGTGGCCGCCGGGGGCCGTACCCGCGACAGGCAGGTCGGCAAGCACCTGAATGAAGGTGACGAAGCGCGTGAACTCGACGAAGCGGGACACGTCGCGCCCCGCACGCTCACGCAGCCAATCCGGCTGGTTCCACAGGAGCTTGCGATTCCACCACACGACCGGGTCGGAGGGATGCTGAGCGTAGACGAGGCGCGGGAATCCCCACGGACCCAGCTCGCGGCCGTACAGGTCGGTGCGCAGGTCGGAGGGCTCGTTCACGAAGCGCACGCGCCGCCCGTTGTAGACGACGGGCGCCACCTCGGGGCTGCCCTTGTGGCGGGCCGCCGTGAGCTCGGCGTGCATCGGCGTGAACGCCGGCGTGCCCACCCACAGGGCACCGTCCACCTGGTCCAGCGCCTCCTCGACCGAGGAAAACACCGACTGCGAGGCAAAGGCACCCAGGGACTCTCCGCACACGAAGAGCGCGGGTCGGTCGGCCTCGTCCATCGTGTCGAGCTCGGCGCGCACGGCGCGGAAGAGCGCGGCTGACGCCTCCTGCGCGGGCTCGAGGCCGGTCAGCCAGTTGAGGGCCGAGGGCACGTAGGAGTACTGCAACGAGGCGGTCGCACAGTTGCCGCGCGTGAGGAACTCGAGGGGCTGGACCTGCCACTCGTCGACCCAGCCGGACCCGGTTGACGCGGCAATAAGAATGACAGCGCGATCGAATGCGCCCGTGCGACGCAGCTCGGCGACGACGGTCGCCGCGGCCACCTCGATGCCCGCCCCGCCCGTGGGCATGCCGGAATAGACGCGGATGGGTTCCATGGCCTCGCCGCCGCTGACCTGGGCGATATCGAGGCGCGAGGGGCCTCGGCCGAGGAAGACGCGCCCCTGCCCTCCGACCGACTCCCAGGTGACGGGCGAGGCCGGGGAGGCGGAGCGCTCGGGGACGAAGGGCTTGTAGATGCCGCGCGCGGTGCGCATGTTCATCTGCTCGGCGTGATGACGGAAGAAGCCGATGCCGCCGCGCAGGATCACGTTCGAGGTCAGGAAGAAGACGATGACGGTCAGAATCGCCACGCCGACAACGACGGCAATGGGGTGCGGCATGTAGTCACCGAGCGCAGCGATAAGCATGCGTCCGAGACTGTTCAGGGCACCGACGATCGCGATGAGGCACCATGCGACGACGACGGTTCCGGCGGTTCCCAGGAGGTATTCTCCGAAGGTCTCTCCCGGCATGCTCACGAGTCTGGCGGCGACGCGGGCCCGGCGATACGACTGGATGACGGCGTAGAGCCACCACATCGCAAAAAGAACTGCCGCGCAGACGCGGAAGCCGATCTCGACGGGCTCGGATGCGCGGATGGTCAGGCCCGTCATCGCGATGATGCGGGCACCCACGTTCTGGACAATGACGCCACCGACGTACCCGCAGGAGACGAGGACGCCCGAGGCGACCGCGTGCCACGCCCAGGAGCGCGCCATCAGCGACGGCGCCACGCTCACCGCATACATGGCGAGGGCAGCGATCACTCCCAGAAACGACAGACCCATGGTCCCCATTGTGCCAGGGGTGGCCTCGCGCTTCAGGAGGGGCACGAGGCCCGGAAGAGCAGGTGGAGCAGCGACGTCTCGCGGACTCCGCCTTCGCCCCCGGAACAGTCGGGACGCCGCCGGAAGCAATCGTCTTTTCTCGGCGGCAACAATCGGATAAGTTGGGTACAACGTTCCCCGCCCCACGCACACCCACCGACAGGAGCACTGATGCACACCACCTACATTCAAGGCGCCGGAGCCGCCATCGTCTCTCGCAAGATTGTTGAGCGCACAGGCAACATCAAGTGGCTGACCCGAGAGGAACCCTTCGCCCCTCAGGACTCCGGCTGGCGCGTGCTATCCGACCGCGACACCGCCGAGTACCTGGATGATCCAAAAAACATGACCGTCGTTGACTTTAACGATCTGTGTGACATTGAGCCCGCCTGCATCGGCATCTACGACCTGCCGATCGGCTCCGACATTCAACTGGTCGTCGAACCTGACGGACGTCGGCGATGGTTCGATAACAAGACCGAGAAGGAGATTTCCTTCCGCTGACTCACGCAGCAGCCACGCCCTCACAGGCGAGCGAGCCACACGAGCGTCGTGTACGGGATGGTCACCGTCTCCCCCGGCGCGTACCCGCGGTGCTCGCAGAGGTACCAGCGCAGGTTCGCCTGCATGCGCGCCCGCACCGCCTCCGAGGACCGGCAAGTCCTCGCAGACCGTATCGACACCTACCTGCGCGCGCAGGATGACACCCACCGACAGGAGCACTGATGCACACCACCTACATTCGCGACGCCGGGTACGCCTTCGTCTCGCGCAAGATCGCCGAACGGACCGGCAACATCAAGTGGCTCATCCGCGAGACACCAATTGCGTTGGATGATTCCGGATGGCGCGTCCTCTCCGACCGCGACACCGTCGAGTACATCCGCGACTCGAAGAATCTCTTCCTGGCAGATTTTAACGACATCTGCAATCTCGAGCCCGCCTGCATCGCCATCTACGACCTGCCGATCGGCTCCAACATCCAACTGGTCGTTGAGCCTGACGGACGTCGGCGATGGTTCGATAACAAGACCGAGAAGGAGATTTCCTTCCGCTGACTCACGCAGCGGCCACGCCCTCACAGGCGAGCGAGCCACACGAGCGTCGTGTACGGGATGGTCACCGTCTCCCCCGGCGCGTAGCCAAGGTGCTCGTAAAGGTACCAGCGCAGGTTTTCCTGCATGCGCGCCCGTCCCGCTTCCGAGGAGCGAATGTACGAGGAGCGCGTCGTCCCCAGGGTGAGGATCTGCTCGGGAGTCATCCGATCCTCCCAGGCGACCTGGGTGAGGGTCATCGGCGCGAAGCCGCCGCCCGGCGTGGGCCGCTTGTCGGGGCGGTGCACGTCGCCCGAGCGCATGATGCGCGTCAGCCTGTGCACCCACGGGATCGACACGTCCATCTGGTTCCAGACGATCCCGAGCGCGCCGCCCGGGGCAAGGATGCGCTCCACTTCGAGGCCCGCACGCTCGGAATCCACCCAATGCCAGGACTGCGCAAACACAACGATGTCGTACAGGTCGTTCGGCAACCCCGTCTGCTCGGCGACGCCATCGTGCCACGTCACGCCCTCGATCGACGAGGCCTGGGTGCGCATCGCCGCGGAAGGCTCGACCGCGTCCACGAGGAGACCGCCGCGAGCCAAGAGCTCGCTCATCTTGCCGGTCCCGGCACCGATGTCGGCGGCGCGCAACGGCCCACCCCGCCCCGATGCGTCGGCACCCCGAGCGCACCACGCGGCATCGACCAACGCGGCCACGGCCTCGTCCGGGTAGGCGGGGCGCACGGAGCCGTACGCACCCCCCTCCCCGACGAAGGGGTTCGTATCGAGTACGCCTGACAGTGCGTTCGACAAAGCTTCCTTTTCCCTCTCAGTGGAGCGATTGATACCCGGACCATCGCGACCGTTCACAGGAGTGAGCTCCCCAGTCGGCACACGTTGTCGACGTAGTGCACGTGCCACGGCTGACCCTTCCACTCCTCGTACGTGAGCTCGCGGGATTGCCCGCGCGTGCGCTCGTCGTTGCCGTGCAGCATCTCGACCAGGCGCGCACTGTCGGCGACGAGCACGATCTCGTAGTTGAGGCCGAAGGAGCGCACGTCCATGTTGGACGAGCCGATGATGCACAGGCTCCCGTCGACGATCATGTACTTCGAGTGGAGCATCCGCGGCTTGTGGTACAGGTGAATGCGTACGCCCGCCTTCAGGAGCGGCCCGTAGTAGGAGCGCTGCGCGTGGCCGACCAGGAACTGGTCGAATTGCTCGGAGACGAAGAGCTCGACCGTCACGCCGGACAGCGCGGCGTTCGTCAGCGCGGTCATGAGGGCCTCGTCGGGGATGAAGTAGGGGCTTGTGATCGACACGTGCGTGCGCGCCGAGGAGATCATGTGCACGAATGCGCGCAGGTTCGGCTCGCCCTTGTATGCGGGACCCGACGGGATGATCTGCATGGCCGAGGCCTGCTCCTCCTCACGCTCTCCCGTTTCCTGAGCGGCGGGCGGGGCGAGAACCTCGGGCGTGAGGACCTCCTTGCACGCGTAGTACCAGTCGACGGCGAAGACCGCCTGGATCTGGGCGACGATGGGGCCGGTGACGGACACGCTCGTGTCGTCATAGTGCATGCCGGCCTTCTGATACGAGGGGGTGTCATAGTCGGGGGCCACGAGGTTGTGAGACCCGATGTAGGCCTCGCGCCCGTCGATGACCAGAATCTTGCGGTGGTTGCGCAGGTCGGGGCGGCGAATCTGGCCGCGCAGCGGCGCAAAAGGCAGCATCTCGTGCCACTGGACGCCCATAGCGTTCAGGCGGCGACGGAAGTCCCTGTGTCCGGGGATCGTGCGCATGCCGTGGTGGTCGACGAGCAGGCGGACGGTGACGCCGCGGGCGACGGCGCGTTGGAGGGCCTCGTAGAAGGGGGCCGTGTACTCGTCCCAGGACGTCTGGTAGTACAGGGCGTTCACGTGGTGGGTGGCCGCGTCGATGCTGGCGGCCATGGCTAGGAAGGTTTCGGCCGTGTCGTTGTAGAGGCGGCCGACGCGCCCCGCCGAGGCCGGGAATCCGCTCAGGTTTCCGGACAGGCGCATGATCGAGGCCGTGTCGCCGTCCGAGCCGAAGGGCAGCCCATCCGGCCCGGTGGGAACCTCATAGGACTCGGGCTGCAGCGCGGTCGAGTCCGCCACGATGGCGTCGACGAGCGCTCTGGCCTCCGGGTCGTCGTCGAGGCGTCGGCCCATCGCCCACCATGAACCGAAGATGATGTACAGCGGCACGCCGAGGAGGGGCCACAGGAAGATCAGCAGCAGCCACGCTGTCGAGGTCGACGCGCGCCGATGCTTGGGCACAACCCCCAGCGCGACAACGCGGATCACGAAATCGATGGCCCCGACAAGGAGCCACGCCCACAGCGGGGGTTCGGGAGGCGGCGGCAGCATGCGCCTAGTCTATCGAGCGCCCCAGATCCTGCTCGGCCCAGCGCCGCCAGTGTGGCGCGTAGGTCTGCCCGTCGCGCGCAAGCGCGCGAGCGCGGCGTTCGTCCTCGCCGGGGTCGGCGATCCAGATAGCAAGGTCGGCCTCGGCCTCGATGGTGCCACAGCCCTCGATGATCGTCGGGGCGAGGGGGACGCGGATCGTCGCCCCGGTTTCGCTGGCCTCCCAGTCCCAGGCCTTGTAGGAGGAGGCGCGCCCTCCCCGCAGGTCGGCAGCGAGTCGCCGGGCGATGTCAGAACCCGCCGCGAGGCCGTCCCAGCCCGGGTACCAGTCGTCGAGGTGCAGCACCTGCCAGCCCGGTAGGAGGGACGCGAGGGCGGCGGCCAGCGTGGACTTGCCCGACCCGGAGTAGCCATCGATCGTGACGACGGGGACGCCTTGTGATACGCGCGCGTACTCACCGTGGGACGAGGCCGTGGCCCGCTCCCCCGCCAGGGCACTCAGGCGGGGGGCGAGCTCGCGGGCGGCCTCATCGGGGCTCATCACGACGGGGACGATGATCCGCCGACCCCCTCCGCGGCGCGCGTCCTCCCAGGTCAGGCCACTCATCGACCCACCAGGGCAAAGGTGCCCGCCATCACGCTGACGGTCAGAGCGATGGCCGGAAGGACAACGGCGACAATCATGAGAACCGCGTCGGCGGCGCGCAGGCGCGAGACGCGCGCCCACGTGCGCTTGCCCGCAGCACCGAAGCCCCGGGCCTCCATCGTCGTCGCCAGCTTGCCGGACCGACGCAGCGCGAACACCAGCAGCGAGAAGGCACCACGCAGGAAGGAACGGATGCGCGAGGCATCACCCACGCCTCGGGCACGCCGCGCACGCTCAAGGGCCTTCCAGTCTGCCGCCATCAGCGACGTCATGCGCGCACCCGCGAGCGCGGCGAGGACCGGGCGCGCGGGCAGGTGCAGGATCTGCGCGAGGCCGTCGCCCATGTCGGTGGGGTCGATGCGGTCGAGCAGGGCGATCGCGGGCATGACGATCGCGCACATGCGCAGGCCGATGCCCAGCGCCAGCCACATGGAGTGGTCCGAAATCGCTGCGGGTCCGAGCTGCCAGTACACGGTCCCGCCCGGGGTCGCGTAGAGCAGCATGGACAGCGCGCCGAGCGGCGCGGCCACGAGCAGCGGCGTGGCCTTGAGGAAGAAGCTGCGTGCCGACACTCCCGATAGGGGCATGAGCGCGAGCTCGAGGGCGAGAGCCACGCCCGCGCTCACCGGGTCAATCGTGATCAGCAGGGGCGTCGTGGCCACCAGGAGGGCGAGCACGCGGGCGACCGGGTTCGTGCGGGCGAGCAGGCCACGGACGCCAGGCTTCGTGCCGGTTTGCGCGCCCGGCTGCTCTGCGGTCTGCGCGCCGCGCGCGGGCGCGGGAGCCACATTCGTCGCCGACTGCGCACCCTCATCGTGAGCGTGACCGGTGGGGGCTGCCCCGGCCTCATCCGCGGAATCCGTGGGCACCCCGCCACGTGTTCCGACCTGGCCGAGGTCGACGACGCGCTGGCCCATCGCAGCCACGAACGCGGGGTCGTGCGTGATCGAGACCAGGGTGACGCCGCGCGCGAGGGCGGCGCGCAGCAGGCGCACGAGGCCCAGCCACGTGCCGCGATCCTGGCCGAAGGTCGGCTCGTCGAGGATCAGCAGTTCGGGGGCGCTGATGAGCGCGGTCGCCACCGACAGGCGACGCTTCTCGCCGCCCGACAGCGTCATGGGGTTGGCGCGCGCGAGTGTGGTCAGGCCCAGGGCCTCGAGGTGCTCGTCGACGAGGGGGGCGATCTCATCATCGGTCATGCCGGCTGCGCGCGGGCCGATCGCGAGCTCCTCGGCGACGGTGGAGGCCAGGAACTGGTATTCGGGCTCCTGGAAGACCATCGACATGCGGCCGAGCAGCTGCTTGCTGGACCACTCGTGCGGGTCGCCGCGCGTGCCGTCGGATGTTTGAACCTCGACCGAGCCTGAGATGGGCGGTAGGAGGCCCGCCAGCGTCAGCGCAAATGTTGATTTTCCAGCGCCGTTAGCGCCAACGATGCAGGTGGAAACCCCGCGCTCGATCGTCAGGTCGATGCCAGATCGCACGGGGGCGGCCTTGTCGTAGCCAATCGTCAGGTCCGCGACGCGGGCAATCGGGGTGGTACCGGACGAGGCCGGGGCGACCTCGGGGGCGGGGCCGACCTCGACTGCGACGTCGTCGCCGGGCAGCCAGATGCCTCGCTCGCGCAGGGCATCGCCCTGCTGCTCGAGCACCTCGTTGAGGGGGCCGTCGGCGGCGATCGCGCCGTCAGCGACCACGATGACGCGATCCACGAGGGAGGCCCACACGTCGACGCGGTGCTCGACGACGACCATGGTCGCGCCCGTGCGCTCCACGACGGCCTCGACGGCGCCACGCACCTCGGCGACGCCGCTCGGGTCCAGGTTCGCGGTGGGCTCGTCCAAGAGCAGCAGGCCCGGGCCCATCGCCAGAATCGACGCGAGCGCCAGGCGCTGCTTCTGCCCGCCCGACAGCTCCGTCGTCGAATGATCCAGGGGGACGCTCAGGCCCACAGCCTCGAGCGAGTTCTCCACGCGCGGCCAGATCTCCTCGCGCGCAACCCCCAAGTTTTCCATGCCGAAGGCCACGTCGTCGCCCACGCGGGCGAGGACCACCTGGGCCTCGGGGTCCTGCATGAGCAGGCCCACGCGTCCCCTGGCCTCGGCCGGGGCGACGCCGTCCACGGTGAGCGTGCCGGTGGCCTCACCCTCCTCGGCGCCGCCCAGCAGGCCGGCCAAGCCGCCCATGAGCGTCGACTTGCCCGACCCGGACGGGCCCAACACGAGCACGCGCTCGCCCGGCGCGATATCGAGATCAACGCCCGACAGCGCGGGGTTCTTGCGCCCAGCGTGACGCCACCCCCAGTCGCGCGCGCACACGCGCGCACCCGCCCCCTCACCCAGCGGCACCTGGCCGTCCGGGGAGGAAACGGGGCGGGGGGAGGCGGAGTGGGCCTCGTCCATGGATCGGGAATCAGACAAGTTCACGCGCCCCGCGTCCCGAGGCAAAGCGGTCGAGCGCGCCCGTCTTCGCGAGCGCGCTCGTCAGCGCCCACGCGAGCAGGCCCGCCAGGACGACGCCCGAGAGCGCGCCACACACCAGGTAGATCGCGTTGTAGAGCACGCCCTTCTCAAGGTGACCGGCGATGAAAAGCTCCAGGACCCACTCGAAGGCGAAGGACACGGCGCCCGCAGCGGAGACGATCACCGCGTTGAAGCGACGGTAGGCGACCAGAGCGAAGACGACCTCGGCACCGATGCCCTGCGCGAGGCCCGAGTAAATGGTCTCGACGGCCCACTGGGAACCCAGGGCCATGGAGACGGTCGCGGCCATGAGCTCAACAAAGAACGCGGCGCCGGGCTTGCGGATGACGTAGCCGCCGAGCGTGCCGCCCAGCAGCCAGACACCCGTCACCAGGCCACCCAGGCCGGGGGCAACGGCCTTCAGGACCTCGTAGCCCGCACCGCCCACCTGGTTCCAAACGACGAAAATGAGGCCGCATGCGACGCCCAGGACGGCGGCGGTGACGATGTCAATGACCCTCCAGCGGAGGGATGGAGAAGTGGATGCCATGCGAAAATACTCCCTTCGTGTTGCACGGCGGCCACGAGGGAAGAGCCTTCCTACGCCGGTATGATCCGGATCAGGTTCTACGGTCGGGGGTGGTCCCCTCTCAGCTCGCGTCGAGCTCCCGTGGCACTCTGGTGAGCATAGTCACTTAGTATTCGTCGCGCTACTCATGCAGGTGAGGGCCCTGATGGGGACCCTCGCCCGTTCCGCCGTCACCGAGCACACCGCGCGACGCCCGGCGCAGCAGGAAGTGACGGTTCGCGAATGCCGCGGCCACAATGAACACGATCCAAATCAGGGAGTAGACGAGGCCGGGGCGGGTGTCGTCCCACATCGCCAGAATGACGCCCATGCACCCCATGAACGCCAGCACGACCCACGCGCTCACCGCGCCACCGGGGGCCTTGAAAGCCGAGGCCTCGTGCAGCTCCGGGTGCTTGTGGAGGTACACCAGGTAGGACACAACGATGACCACCCACACGCCCATGAACAGCGTCGCCGACACCGAGGTCACCAGCGTGAACGCCGCCGAGATCGAGCCACCCATGCCCATGATGGCGATGCCCGACAGCAGGCACACGCACGACAGGAACAGGGCGTTGAGGGGCACGTGGTGGCTGGAGAGGCGGGCGAAGACGCCGGGTGCCTGCTCCTGACGCGCCAGGCCGTAGAGCATGCGCGACGTGGAGTAGATGCCGGAGTTCGCACTCGACGCGGCCGAGGAGAGGACCACGAGGTTGACGATCGTCGCCGCTGCGCCCAGGCCGGTGAGCGAGAACATCGTGACGAAGGGTGATTTCTCGGGGCTCACCTGATCCCACGGGGTCACCATCATGATGGCCGCGAGCGCCGCCACGTAGAAGAGCATGATGCGAACGGGGATGGAGTTGACGGCCTTCGGGAGGGTGTTGTCCGGGTCGTCGGTCTCGGCGACGGTCGTACCCACCATCTCGATGCCGATGAACGCGAAGAGGGCGATCTGGAAGCCGCCGAGGAAGCCGGTGAATCCGGTCGGGAAGAAGCCGCCGTGGCTCCAGAGGTTGGAGACCGCAGCCGCAGTGCCCTCAGTGTCGACGGTGCCCATGGCGACCATGGCGAAACCGACGACGACCAGAGCGATGATCGCGACGATCTTGATGAGCGCGAACCAGAACTCCGTCTCGCCGAAGGCCTTGACCGTCATCGCGTTGAGGGCGAAGAGCAGCAGGGTCGTCGCGCCGATCGGGATCCACGCGGGCAAGTCCGGCCACCAGAAGTGCGTGTAGCCGGTAATCGCGATCATGTCGGCGACGCCGGTGACCACCCAGCACGCCCAGTACGTCCACCCGGTGACGAAGCCGGCCCACGGGCCGATCAGATCGCGCGCGATGTCCGCGAAGGTCGCGTACTTATGGTTGGAGAGCAGCAGCTCACCCAGGGTGCGCATGAACAGGAAGAGAACCGCGCCGATGATCATGTAGACCAGCAGGATCGAGGGGCCCGCGACGGAAATCGTCTTACCCGAGCCCATGAACAGGCCCGTACCGATCGCGCCACCAATGGCGATCAGCTGAATGTGGCGGTTTTTCAGCGTGCGCTGAAGCTTTTCGCCGCCCTGCTGATGGTCGCCGTGTTCGACTTTCTCACTGGTCATCGTTGTTCCTTCCGCCTGCTCCCGCCCCACCTGGGACGTTTTGCGCGGTCTTTGCACGCTCTCGCGAAGTGCTTGACTCTCCAACGCTACCGCACGGGCACGCTCATGACCGAATCTAGATCCCCACATGGCAGAAGGGGCGCATTCAAGTTAGGTTTGCCTTATGACGCAGACTTCGACGCCTTCGACGGGCCACACCGAGGTGCCCGCAGGCGCCCACTCCCCCGCTTCCCCCCTGGGCACCCCCGACGCCTCGACCCCGGCCTCGACGCACGCCGCACCCGACCCGTCGACCGCCCCGGCCTCGTACCCCCTGATCTCCGTGGCCACGATTCCGACCGAGCGGGCGGCGCGCTACGGCAAGCAGCTCGTCAGCCACATGGGACACAAGATCACCGGCTTCTGGGACGAGGAGGCGAGCAGCGGCCACCTGCTGTTCGACCGCGAGGGCCCGGTCCTGGGGCGCTTCGACGTCGTCGCGTCGGCATCTGATCTGAGGCTTGAGCTGCGCACGGAGCCCGAGCGCGCCGACCGCCTCGAATTCATCGTCGGCATCCACCTGGCGCGCTTCGGCGCGCGCGACAGCCTCGCCGTCGTGTGGGAGCGCACCGACGGCAGCGACGGTTCGACGCAGGGCCCCCTCACCCCCGAAGAGGTCGAGGCCCGCGCCCGCGCCAAGAAGGCCGCCCGCGAGGCGGCGGCGCAGAGCGCAGCACTCACGGCGGACTGACGGCGGCGGGCACGCGGCGAAATGGGCGCGACGAGGCACGCGGCATCCGGGGATGCAGCAGCGTCGCCGCACGCAGCATCCGCACACACAGCAGCGTCGGTGAGGCGTCCGCTATCAATTCCGCACGTAATTCCCTGGTGACCACACCTTGCAGCACCCAAGCAACCTCCGCCGAAGCCCATACCCACTCCCAGCAAGCAAAGATTCAACCAGAACGGGAAGATTCCACCTCATCGGGTAGATTCCACCCGATCAGAAAGGGTTGAATCTTGCCGATCGGGTGTCACACCACTGAGGAACAAGCTCCACCACGGTTCACGCATCAACTCCTACATCCGACACTGCACCCGTTACGGGACACTGCACCTCTTACGGGACGCTACACCCGATCAGAACGGGTGCACTGCCTACGTATCGGGTGTAGCACCGACATTTACAAGCACAACCGCGGACCAAACCACCACGCACGCCAACTTCAGCGCAACGACAGCAGACCCAGCACAACAAAACGATCACAGCGCCAGCACGCGTGGCAGACAATACCCCATGCCACGCCACTTCTCCGAACTACCCGATAGAGGGCTCAACTCCTTTCGAATCTAACGCCCCATCGGGCACAAGCGCAGACTCGGAAGCGCACCCCTGCTCACACGACCCCACACCATCAGGCAAGCAATACTGCAGATGCCAGCACCGACTAATCCCAGTCCACAACTGCCCGTAGTCGCGCACAGGAAACCACAGAAGATCGACTCTCCACGGCCGACCTAGACCTACCTGCAAGTAATGGACGAACCAACCGAAGCGTAGAAAGCTGCTCTCCATAATCATCCCGCTCTTTCACAGAATGATTCCAGAGCAATTCCAGTGGAGAATTCAAAAAAGAAATACATGCCATTGCAACAAGAACACCAATTAAAGCTAGTGTAAAACGGTTAGCCACAGAATCCAGAGTTGAGAGGAAACCAAACATCGTCAAAATTATAGAAAATACGACTCCCGATAGACTGCGAAGAATTTTACCAAAAGGAACAAGTAGCTTCTGCATGAACATAAGACAAACTATCTCAATAGTCATCAACACCCCGAGCACAAGTATTCCCGCTGAAAAACCATACCAACCTGTCGCACGAAAACTCGCATAGAAGAAATATGGAACAATGATCCATATTACCAGAATAATAATCCCCAAAGGTTTACGATCCGGCTTGAAATCGACTGTTGAAGCTTTTTCACCGAGCCAGGTTTCATTTGCGCGCCAGATATCCAGCGGACTCTTTCCAGTCTTCTCCGAAATAGCGTGAATAGCCCGTTCACATTCAGTCATCGATCGCAGCTGATCAGGCTTAAGACACTCTTCTTGAGGGAGATCGGTCATCTTGTGCATGCCCTTCTGCTGGAACCTAGATTCATCATGCAAACAGATCTATCACCTTTGACACACGCGCTGATGATACGACACGCTTATAGACACTCACACTTCCATAGCGCAAGGGTGAGATCACATATTGGCTAGATTAGAGTCATTACCACTTGCGCACACCTAGGCTACAGAGCTTTACAGACCTTACATGTAACGCTGCACTAACCCGCCGCAAGCAGCTCGAGCAGACATGCCCAATGCGACGATGAGCTACTTACAACGCGCGCACCGCACCTACAACAAACCCCCGCAGCCGTGAGGCTGCGGGGGTTTGTCATTCAGCTTGTTTCAGCGTTCAGCGGCCCTCGAGGTAGCTCTTCGCTGCGGCCAGGACCTGTTCCCACATGCCGATCGCATCTTCATACGCCTGGCGGGCCTCGGCCTCGTCGTCGGAGACCGACGCCAGACCCGACTCCTCCACGTGGATTGCGACGCCGCCGCGCTCCTCGGACAGGGAAACCTCGACGCGGGTCGCGTACTCGTCCGGCAGCTCGTCGTCGGCCAGCGGATACCAGCGGAAGGCGACGACATCCATCGGATCCTCGTCGGCCTTCTCGATCAGCCAGTCGCCGGCGTCCGGGTCGCTCACGCGATAGATGCCGTCGTCCCCGAGGCTCACCTCGTGGTCACCCAGCGGGCCATCGTTGACCCACCAGCCCGGCTCGGACACGAGCGCCCACGCGGCCTCAATGTCGCAGTCCACGACCACGTCGGTCTCGACGCGATCCAGATCGTCCTCAACATCGTCGTCAGAAGTCATGCCAAAGAAGCTCATGCATCAACGGTACCGGCTCGGGCGCTCCCCGGCACGCGAATGGACACCCGAACGGGAGCACATTTGCGCACGTCGGCAAGCACCTCAACAGACACGGGACCAGACCCACCCGCGCACGTCAACAGGCGTGCACACATGCACGAGGCATTGGGACGCCGCGCTCTCACGCACACGACGAGGCCGTGGCCAGCCCGCCGGACAGCGGGAGTGGGCCACGGCCTCGTTGAAGGGAGGGCGATCAGCCGAGACGCGTGATGCGGTAGCGCCAATCCACGGGGCCGACCTCGAGGGTCTCCACGCGGTAGTGCTGCTCGGAGTCCTGCAGGTGCGCGAACAGCGGCTCGGGCTGGTGGGGCGCGCAGATCTGGATGTTCTCGCCGACGGGCAGGTTGTCGACCGCCGCGAAGAGGACCGCGTGGCGCACGACGCGGGGGATCGAGTTGATGACCAGCTCGTCCGCGCCCGGGCGGTGAATGACGCCGGCGCCGCCAGCGTGCACATTGCCCGCCGAGGGGGCACCGTCACCGCAGCCGCAGCCGCCCGCGGTGGAGGTCAGGGGCTCGGCAGCCATCTCGTGGGGGCGCTCGGCGGGGGCGTCGTGGCCACCGCAGCCGCAGCCCGCGTGCTCGGCAGGAGCCTGCTCGGCGGGGGCGTCAGCGGCGTGGCCGTGTCCGCCGCAGCCGCAGCCGCCCTGCTCGGGGGCCTGCTCGACGGCGGCCTGCTCGGCGCGTGCCTTCTTACCCTCGCCACCGCAGCCGCAACCGCAGCCGCCGTCCGTGGACGGGACGGTGTTGGCGTCGACCAGCTTGAACATCTGACGGTCAGTCATGTCTTTTCCTTATCCTTCGGCCCGACGGGCCATTTCAGCGAACCTTACCCAGTGTAGTCATGCCTCAGCCACGCCCGCGCGTTCACTTAATGAGGAACTCGGCCTCGACCTCGACGCTCACGTTGAGGGGCAGCGCGGCGACGCCCACGGCGCTGCGCGCGTGCTGGCTGCCGAAGATCTCGCCGAACAGCTCGGATGCGCCGTTGATGACGCCGGCCTGGCCGTAGAAGTCGGGGCGCGAGGACACGAAGCCGACGACCTTCACGACGCCCGCGAGGTTGTCGATGCCGCCCGCAACGGAGGCCGCCGCGGCCAGGGCGTTGAGGGCGCACACGCGCGCCGCGTCCTTGGCGTCCTCGGGGTCCGCGCCGTCCTCGCCGACCGCGCCGATGCACACGGGCTCGCCGTTCACGACGGGGATCTGGCCGGAGGTGCGCACGACGCCGCGGTCGATGACGGCCGGCACGTAGGCGGCGACGGGGGTGGCGACGGCGGGCAGTTCGAGGCCGAGTTCGGCGAGCTTCTCGGAGGGGAGCATGAGGGGTCCTTTCGTTCTTATTGACGAGGCCGGGGCCTCGTCCTCCTGTTCCAGTTTAGTTGCGCTGTTCCCGGGGGTGGTGAGCGAGGGTGCTGGCGTGAGATACCGGGTGGGGCCTCGGCGAAAAAGACGTGATGCGGGCATGCGTGCGCCCCGCGTGTCGACAATCACGCGGGGCGCACTATTCAGGAGGCCTCAGCCCTGGGGTGCGGCCGGGGGCTGACCGCCCTGACCCGGACCGCCCGCCGGGGGCTGACCGCCAGCCGGCGGCTGGCCACCCTGTTCCGGACCGCCGGCCGGGGGCTGACCGCCCTGACCCGGACCGCCCTGACCGGCGGTCGCTTCGGTGGCGGTGCCGTCGACGCTCACCGTGTAGGTGGAGCCGTTGGTCATGCCGGAGGTCGAGTAGATGACGTTACCGAAGGCCTTGAGCGAGGTGTAGGTGCCCAGGACGGAACCGTTGGCGTCGGTGATCGTCACTGTGGATCCGGCGGAGCCGGTCGCGGCGGCCGAAATCCAGCCCTGACCGTCGGTCGTGGTCGGCGTCTCCACCATCTCGTTGGTGGCGAAGGCAATGACCGTGCCGCCCGTGATGCTCATGGCACCGTTGCTATCCAGGGCGCCGTTCGCGCCGGACGCCGGGCCGTAGACGGTCGTCGTGCCGCCGCTGATGGTCAGCGAGCCGTTGGAGTCAAGGCCGTCGCCGTTCGCGTTGACGGTCACGGTGCCGCCGCTAATGGTGAGCTGCTCGCCGGTGTCCTCCATCGAGCCGCCACCGTCAGCCATGCCACCGGGGCCCATCTGCTGGGTGGTCGCGGTGGCCGTCGAATCGGAGGACGTCGTGTTAGAGCTGGACTCGGCGACTGCGGCCAGGCCGGCCTCGACCGTGATCGAGCCCGAGGCGTTGATGCCGTCGTCGCTCGAGGTCAAGTCGACGGTGCCGTCGGAGATCGTGATGAGGCCACCCTCGAGGGCCTCGTTCGACTGCGTGACGGTCACGGTTGCGCCGTCCAGGACGGCCGCGACCTCGGTGTGCACGCCATCGTCGCCGGAGGCGGCGGTGATCGTGCCGGAGCTCAAGCGCAGGGCGCCATTGGAGTGGATGGCGTCATCCCCGGCGTCGATGGTGGTCGTGCCGCCGTCGACGATGATGTAGGTCTGAGCCTTGATGCCCTTGGTCGAGTCCGTGGAGGGCTTGCCGGCCGAGGCGCCACCGCCCGAGGTGATCGACAGGGTGCCGCCGGTGACGATCGCGTCTGTGTACGCGTCGATGCCGTCGCCGCCCGAGGTCAGGGTGACGGTGCCGTCCGCGATGTTGACGTAGCCCTTGGTGTCGTCGTTGTCCTGGTCGGACTTGAGGGCGTCGCCGCCGGAGTTCACGGTGACGGTGCCGCCCGCAATCGTCAGGGAGTCCTTGCCGCGCAGGCCGTCGTCCGAGGCGGTGGCGTTGATCGTGCCGCTCAGGACGTACAGGTCGTCCTTGGAGGTGATCGCGTCCGAGGCGCCGGAGGTCACGGTGAGCGTGCCCGACCCGGTGATCGTCAGGTCCATGTCGGCGTAGATGGCGGCGTTCGCGTCCTCCGTGCCGGTGTAGGTGCCGTCGGTGATCGTCGAGGCGCCCTCGAGAGACAGAACGAGGTCGTCACCGCTGGTCGCCTCGATCGCGGCACCCGTCGAGGAGGTGATGGTCGCGTTGTCGAGAATCAGGACAACCTGGTCCTCCGCTCCGGCGGCCACGACGACCTTGCCGGTGAAGGAGCCGCTGAGCTTGTAGACGCCGGCCTTGGAGATGGTCAGCACGCCGTCGCTCACGCTCACGGCGTCGGACGAGGAGGTCGCGGTCGTGCCGCTCAGCGTCACGTCGACGGCGTCCGAGGCCTTCCAGTCGCTGTCCTTCACGTAGGAGGCCTTCGCGTTCGAGGCCAGGGCGTCGGCCGCGGTGGGCGGCGCGGTCGTGTCGCCGTTGGTTCCGGCGGCCGCGACGGCAGCGGTCGCGCTCGTCGCGGTGGAGGCGGTACCGGAGGAGGTCGCGCCCGAGGCGCCGCATGCGCCCAGCGCGAGGGTTCCGACGAGGGCGATCGCGCCGATCGTCCGGGCGGGGGTCCAGAATTTCTGAAGGGTTTTCATGTGTCTGTTTCTTTCGTGTGGTTAAAGCTTGTGTTTCTTATGCTCAGCGCTTACGTTTCGCGTGCTGTCGAAACCGCGGGCGCCGTTATGAGGTCTGTCAGGCCGCCATCGTGAGGGGCGTGGAGTGCGCGAGTTCGGGGACCTCGACGTATTCGGGGAAGTAGCGGCGCAGAGTGCGATTCCACTTGTTCGCCGGCAGGTCGTGCATGGCGGCCATCGTGGTCCCGTACTTGGAGATCTTCACGGGGCGCACGCCGCTCTCCCACAGCAGGTGGTCAACGACCGAGGGGGTCGCACCCGACTTCGTTTCGATGATGACCAGGTCAGGGCGAGCGACCTCAGTGCCGTCCGTGCGCAGCGAGCGCCACGTCAGCTTCGTGTCCACCGTCGCGCGGCCCTGCCCACCAGGCAGGAGTAGAGTGTTGCGCTCATAGGACCCAGCCAGGACCGGCTCAAGGGCGGGCACCAGGTGACCGTACCCCGTCTTCTCGACCTTCCCGGCCACCCACGCGCGGCGCTCACCCGCGAGAGGAGCCCCGGCCTCGTCCCAGGAGATCGACATGCGCTTCTTGACGGTCACGCCGCGCGGGCCGCGGGTCTTCACCTCCAGGAAGGACGCGCCCGACGAGAGGTAGGAGCGGGTACGGACCTTGAAGCGGCGGCGGCGCTTGAGCGCGGTCAGCAGGTACGAATCCATGTCGGGCGTGTCGTAGTAGGTGGACGCGTAGCCCTGGGACACCTGGCCGTCAATCTTCAGGACCAACGCGTCCTCGGGGAGGCTGCTCAGAATCGCCGAGGCCGTGGCCTCGTCCAGCGCGTACTTGCGGTCCACTCGGGTCAGCATCGCCGCGCGCTTATTCAGTTCATCAAGGCCGATCCAGTCGAGGTCGGCGAGAATCGCATTCAGGGTGGCATTCATGAGTCGTGTCCTTCGTAGAGGTTGGCTGCTGGGAATCGGCGAGGCCGGTGTGGTGTAGCCGGCCTGCTGCGCGGCCGGGTTTGTGTGGCGGGCCGGCGGGTCAGGCGACCTTCGAGCGGACGTCCACCAGAGTCAGGTCGTTCACGAGGTCGAGCTTGACGACATTCACCGAGGCGACGGACGCGCCCAGGCGCTGCTCGAGGGCCGCCTTCAGCTCGGCCGGGTCGGCGATCGCACGGTCCAGCTGCACGGTCTGTGAGGTGTAGCGGCCGAAGACCAGCTTCGAATCACCGAAGGCCAGGGCCACGAGGATCAGGGCGATCAGGCCGCCCAGGAGCGGGGTCACCGCCGACGACATGCCCGTCAGCAGGCCGAGGGCCAGCGACGCGAAGTAGTAGGCGATTTCCGTCTGCGAGATCTGATCCGAACGCAGTCGGATGATCGACAGGACACCGAAGAGACCCAGGCCAAGGCCCGCGCTCACGGTCGAGTTCGCGAGGATGATCGTGACGGCGAGGACGCCGACATTCACACCGAGGAAAGCTGCGACCAGGTCAGCGCGGCGGTGCCGTGGGAAGTACAGGCCGAACACGAGGGCGGCCATGGCAACCAGGTCAATGGCGATCAGAATCAGGGCGGTCATTGGTGTCTCCTTTTGTCGATGCACCAATTTCCCCACGCGACCCTATGAAGAACCTATGAAGCTCTCATATTTCTCATATGACTTTGTGGAGTGTTGCTGTGAAGCTATGAAACCCGGTGTTTGTATGGGCCGTTTTCTTTGGGCCGGGCTGCGCCGTGGGCGGCGGCCCGCCCTGGCCCTGCCGCCGCCCACCGGCACCGCGACCAGGCCCCCTCACACCCCTCACCCCTGCGCCCACACCCAATTTCGCATGCAATTCCCCCACGACTATTTCAAACTTTGAATTCAGATCGTTGGAATTGCAACGTTTCTGGGCTTTGTTAAAACTTCACCCAATCGAATTGCATGCGAGTTTTTGGAGGCAACGCCGTGCTACCACCCACGGCACCGCAGCCTGGCCTCCCCATCCGCGTCTAGGCACCACAAGCGCGACAGAATTCGCCCTGCTCGCCTCTATCAGCGCCCACGCGCGAAAAAGTTCGCCCAGCACGCACAAAACACCCCAAAATCAGCGTTTTTTCGCCAGCAGGGCGAATTTTTTCGCGGTTTGGACCAGAATCCACTCCTGCTGGGCGAATTTTTTCGCGCCCATGAGCATCCCCGAGCTCACCCCCGACAGGCGCTACGCCCACAGCCCAAACCTCGCGTGGCGTGCGCACACGCCACAACGCCGGTGGCACACTGGCCACATGACTGACGCCCCCACTCCCGAAGCCCGCACGAACGAACCGGCCCAGGCCTCGTCCCTCCCATCCCTGGCGATCACCGGCGCGTCCGGGAACGTCGGAGGCACCACCGCCCGACTCCTGTCGGAGCGCGGCCTGCCCCTGCGCCTGCTCGCGAACACGCCGTCGCGCGCGCCCGAGCTGCCGGGAGCCATCGCGGTGAAGTGCTCGTACGAGGACACGCTCACGACGCGCGTCGCGCTGGCAGGCGTCGACGTCCTCTTCATGGTGTCCGCGCCCGAGAGCGAGGACCGCCTAGCCAAGCACCTCGCCTTCGTCGATGCGGCGGCTGCCTCCGGGGTGCGTC
This sequence comes from Pauljensenia sp. UMB3104, assembly GCF_030217285.1. NCBI lineage: Bacteria > Bacillati > Actinomycetota > Actinomycetes > Actinomycetales > Actinomycetaceae > Pauljensenia > Pauljensenia sp. UMB3104. Next base: position 57,366 of record NZ_JASONN010000005.1, read on the forward strand.
ATATCGTGTACTTGTCGTTCATGAACGCGGCGCCCGACTCGACGTTTACGCTGGCGCGCACGCACTTCCACACGGAGGAGCGCATTAAGGCGTCGGGTATGACGTACACGTTCTTGCGCGATAACTTCTACGCTGACTTTTTCGTGGAGTTGCCGGACGAGGAGGGCCGCATCCTCGGACCCGCGGGCGACGGGCACGTGGGCGTGGTCGCGCGCGAGGACGCGGGGCGCGTGGCCGCGGGGGTCTTGGCGGATCCGGGGCGCTACGAGAATCAGACTCTCGACGTGACGGGCCCCGAGGCCCTCACCCTCGACGAGATCGCCGCAATCCTCACCCGCGTGCAGGGTCGGCCCGTCACCTACGTGCGCGAAACCGTTGAGGAGGCGTACGAGTCGCGCAAGAAGTGGCCGGCCGCCCAGTGGGAGTACGACTCGTGGGTGTCGACCTACACGTCGATCGCACGCGGCGAGATGGACGTCGTCTCCACGACCGTGCGCGACGTGACGGGCCGCGCCCCGCTCACCTTCGAGGAGGTCGCCCGGGCAGCGCTCGCGTCGGGCCGCTGACTGTCGCGGTTGAGCCTTCGTGGGCCCCGGTTTCGCTTCTCTTCTCAGGGACGAGGCCGGGGTTGCCTCATGCGCTCATGCTTGCCGCCTGCGTCACACTCCTGGTAGCGTCGGGGCAGTCAGACAGTAAGGAGATGCCATGAAATCCAAGAAACGCATCCTCGTGACGCTGATCGTCGCGATCCTGGTCGGCATCGCTATCTTCCCGATGCTGCCGCTTGAATACCGCGACCGCGTCGTCGCGGTGCTCACCCACCCGTTCTACTACCTGGGCCTGAGTAACTGGTAGGACGAGGCCTGGGCTTGGGTAACTGGTAGGACGAGGCCACCATATCCACAGGAAGGGGGTGGGGTTCCAACCGGGAACCCCACCCCCTCAGTCACGAAGCCGCAGCCTCAGAGATTCTCGACGACCGCAGCGCGGGGGCCGCGCTCGCCGGTGGAGGCGTCGCGCCAGGCCTCAAGGGCCCGCAGGAACGCGGTAGCACCGGGGTCCTGGAGACCGATCGACCGGTCCTGCGGCACAGATGCACGAAGCACGCCTCCAGCACCGCCGTCTCCCACCACCGCTATTCCCAAGGCCACCGCAACCTTGACAGAATCCCTCCCCTTCCCTATCCTAAGATGAAACGTTTCATCCTCATCGTGGAGGACCAATGACCACTTCATCTGAAGACCTCATCCCCCAACTCATCGAGCTGTCCAACCAGATTGGTTCGGACACGGAATACACGCGCTCCGGCGGCGGAAACTCTTCCGCGAAAACAGGCGACACACTCCTCATCAAGCCCAGCGGCGTCCCGCTCGCAACCCTGCGCGAGGAAGACTTGGTCCCCCTCGATATTCCGACCCTTCTGCACGCCTTCGAGCATCCAGAAGAGCTCCCCAGGGGCGAAGACCCCGTTCGCGCGGCGGCCCAGCTCGCGCAGCGTGGCGCGTTCGAGCGCCGCCCAAGCGTCGAAATCCTCTTCCACGCCCTCATTCCCGACCCGCTCGTCATTCACCTGCATCCGCTGACCGCCAACGCGATCACGTGCAACACGCGCGGCGAAGAGCTGTGCGAGCAGATCCTCGGCGACCAGGCCCTGTGGGTCGACTACACGGACCCGGGCATTCCTCTCGCGCGCCTCATCGACGACCGTCGCCGCGCGTTCACGGCCGCGCACGGCACTCCCCCACCGGCGATCACGCTCCTCGGCAATCACGGCATCATCGTGTCGGGCCCAACGAAGGATGCGATCCTCGAGCGCATCGACTTCCTGACGTCCTCGATCCGTGCGGCGATTGACGAGGCCGGGACCGCCTTCTCGGGTTCGTCTTCCCGGGTGGCCGAGGCGTTCCGTCGCGCGGTGGACGCACCGAGCGTCGCGTTGTCGACGGACGGCCTGTCGGTGCTCGTGTCGGCACCTGGAGGGCCGCTGATCCCCGATCAGATCGTGTACGCGGGCTCATTCCCGGTCATGCTGGAGGCGACCGACACGGAGGACATCGTGTCGGCGAAGGTGTCGTTGTATCGCGCGCAGCACGGGCGTTCCCCCATCGTCGCTGTCATTCCCGGACTCGCTGTAGCGGCGGTGGGACGCACGAACGAGGCCTCGGATAACGCGTTGCATACCTTCCTGGATGCGTTGCGCGTGGCAAGGGACGCGAACCTGCTCGGTCGTGTGCGCGTCATGGACGAGCGCGAGCGTGGCTTCATCGAGAACTGGGAGGCGGAGTCATACCGGCAGAAGGTGGCTGCATCTCAAGGCTCCTGATCCATCCAGGGAAACCGAACGCACTGTTCGTTATCGAAGTGTTTGGGGCGTGTTGTATGGCAACATGCCCCAAACACTTGTCATCATGTGCGCACGGGAGCGCCTCTATATGCACGTGGGCCGCGGCTCGAACTAGTCGAGTCGCGGCCCACGCTCACGCGCCAACCCGGCAGCTATAACCGGGCACTCAGGAGGGCATCGGCCTCATCCCAGAGGCGCGCGTGGGAGGCGCGGGGCTCGTAGGTGACGAGCGCCGACGACGCCTGCGAAATGGCGCGGAGGTCCATCAACGTCCCGGTGGCCGCGCCAATGGCCCGCAAAGAGATGAGCATGTTTCCGAGGGCGGTGGCCTCGACGGGTCCCGCGATGACCGGGATGCCTGTCGCGTCGGCCGTCTCCTGGGCGAGGAGGCGATTCTTCGACCCGCCGCCGACGAGGTGAATCGCTTCAGGGTGGGTGCCGCTGAGCTCGAACGTCCGTCGGATTGCCCGGCGGTATGCCAGCGCCAGCGAGTCCGTGATCGCGCGCAGCACGGTAGCCCGCTCATGGGGATCGACGCCCGAGGTCTGCGGATCGCCAACCCCCGCACCGCCCTCGTCCAGAGAGGAGGAGTCGTCCACCGGAGAGGAATCGTCCCACGAAGAAGCCGACGACGAGGCGCCCGGGCCCGGGATCCACAGCGAACGCACGCGTTCCACCATGGCGCCCGGGGCCATCAGCTCGGGCGAGGACATGTCGAGCAGGTAGCGCGCGGGTTGGGCCGCTTCGGTCTGCGCGTCAAGGAGCGGCCAGTCGACCCGGCCTGAAGCGCCCGATGCCTCATCTCCGAGGGATGCCCACTGACGCAGGCACTCCTGCTGCACCCACATGCCCATGATGTTCGCGAGGAAACGGACGGTGCCATCCACGCCTAGCTCGTTCGTAAAATTGGCCGCCCGAGCCTCCTCGGAGAGCACGGGGGCGCTCAGCTCGGTACCGACGAGCGACCAGGTTCCGCTCGAGATGTACGCGAACGACCCGGCCTGGGCGGGAACCCCCGCGACCGCCGACGCGGTGTCGTGCGACCCGACGGCGACAACCGGGGTGCGCTTCCCCATCGAGGTGCGCAGGTCGAGACCCTCCACGCGGGCCTCACCGATGACCTCCCCCGGTGAGATGATCGGCGGAAAGAGCTGCTCCACCCCGAAGTCGTCGCGCAGCCTCTTGAGGATGTCGGGATCCCAGTCGCGCCGGGCCGCATTGACGAGGCCGGTCGTCGACGCGTTCGTCAGCTCGCTTCGGGCCTGACCCGTCAGCCAGTACGCCAGCAGGTCGGGGATCAGGAGCGCCGTGCGCGCGCAGTCCGCGCGACGCTCCCCCCGGTCGGCCACGCGCTGAAACAGCGTGTTGAAGGGCTGGAATTGCAACCCGTTGCGCTCATAGAGCCAGGAGGAGTCCCATTGGTCGAGCACCTCGGACGCGCCGCGACCGCAGCGTGCGGACCGGTAGGACGCGGGGTTGCCAATCAGCCGGCCGTCCTCGTCCAGCAGCCCGTAGTCCACGGCCCACGTGTCGATTCCGATCGCGTCCACGGCACCGCGCAGGCTGGCCTCGCGCAGACCCTCCAGGATGCCGCGCCACAGCGCGAGGATGTCCCACTCGTAGGCCACCCCAGCCTCGTCCCCGGATCGGGTGCACGAGGCCGGGCCGACCCCACCCGAACCGGAGTCGCCCACGCGACGAGGCCCGGGGAGGGCGACCGGCCCGTTCGGGAAGCGGGAGCACTCCTCGATGGCGAGGCGCTCGCCGTCGAACACGCCCCGCAGGACGCGCCCCGAGGAGGCTCCCAGGTCAATAGCGACGACGGTCGTCATCATGCGCCCCAGGAGGCCTGCTGACCACCCACTCGCTCCGCGCTGATGCGCTCGAAGTAGCCCGAGGCCGCGTAAGCCGCGAGCGGGTCGGGGTCGAGGCCCTGCTCTTCACGGAGCTCGCCGAGGAGCGGGCGCACGTCGGAGGAGAAGGCGTCCATGAGCACCTGGTTGGCAGTCAGCACGTCGTGCTTGGCCTGCGCCGTCGCCAGCGCATCGCGGTCGACGAGGAGCGCCTTCGCGGTCGCCTCCTGAACGTTCATGGCGGACAGGATTTCTCCCGGGATCTTCTCTTCGAGGTTGTGGCACTGGTCGAGCATGAAGTTCACGCCGGAGGTGGGCGCGAGGGCGCCGAAGGAAACGATCTCGTGCATGATGCGAAAGAGCTGGAAGGGATCGGCGGCCCCCACGATCAGGTCGTCGTCGGCGTAGAAGCGCGAGTTGAAGTCGAAGGCGCCGAGGCGGCCGGCGCGCAGCAGCTGGACGACGATGAATTCGATGTTGGTGCCTGGCGCGTGGTGGCCGGTGTCGAGGCAGACGACAGCCCGCTCACCCAGCGCGGTCACATGCGCGAGGGCCGTACCCCAGTCCGGGACATCGGTGTGGTAGAAGGCGGGTTCGAAGAACTTGTACTCCAGAAGCAATCGCTGATGTGGAGCCAGATTCTCATAGATAACGGACAGTGAGTCAGCGAGACGTTCCTGGCGCGCAGCGATTGAGTCCTGGCCCGGGTAGTTCGTTCCATCGCCCAGCCAGATCTTGAGAGTGTCGGATCCGGTGGCATTCATGACGTCGATGCAGCGCAGGTGCGCGTCGATGGCCTTGCGGCGCACGGCCTCGTCGGAGTTCGTCAGGGAGCCGAACTTGTAGTCGTCATCCTGGAAGACGTTGGAGTTGATGGTGCCCAGCGTGATGCCCTGCGAGCGCGCGTGGGCGGCCAGGTCGGAGAAGTCGTCGACCACGTCCCACGGAATGTGCAGCGACACCCGCGGTGTGATGCCGGTGAACCGATGGACCTGCGCCGCGTCGTCGATCTTTTCGTAGGCGTTGCGCGGGGTGCCGGGGCTTGGGAACACCTTGAAGCGGGTCCCGGAGTTGCCGAAAGCCCAGCTCGGCAGCTCGATGGTCTGCTCGCGCAGCAGGGTGCGGGAGCTTTCGGGCAGGTCGGACAGATGGATGGTCATGACGTCTCCTTCGACGTGTGGGAGGTGGGTTGACGAGGCCGGGGCAGCCTCTCGGGGGCCGGTAAGACCCCTCGCAGGCCGGCCTCGGTAGGCGATTAGGCGAGGTAGAAGTATTGGCTGAGGAAGTGGGCGTTTCCGCCCCCGTCCGGCTGGAAATACTGGGCCATGGCGGCTTGCCAGCGCGTGTTGACCTCGAGGTCTTCCATGGCTGCTGCGGCGGCGCGAGCGTCGTCTGCCTCGTAGTAGCCGACGACGAGGCCGGTGTCCGGTTCGAGGAACAGGGAGTAGTGTCGCCATCCGGCGTCGCGCAGGGCCTGGCGCATGTCGTCCCAGACGCGCTGGTGCACGTCGGCGTATTCGGCGAGCTTCTCCGGGCGGACGCGCAGGAGGAAGCAGGCTCGGTGGGGGCTGGCTTGGCTCGTCGTGGCGAGCGTGTGGGCCAGCGATGGGGTCTCACTCATGGAACATCCCTTCATCGTTGAACGGGAATTGGTTGTGTCTATTCTAACGTGAATCGTTTCATTTATCAAGCAGGGCTAACCCGAAGCCGCGCGATTCGCGGCATGGAAACGGGGTTGGCGGGCACGACGGACGCGCCCACCAACCCCGTCAGAGTCGACGTTAGAAGTCGTAGTTGTCGATGTTGTCCGCGTTGAAGCGCACGGGGTCACCGACGACGACGGTCTTGTTCTCGCCGATCGTGCGCTCACCGAGGGTTCCGGCCGTGAACTTCTCCCCGACCTCGCCCTTGATCGCACCACTATCGAGCGCGGCACCCGCGTACGCGGCCACGTATCCGAGCTGGGCGGGATCCCACAGGGCGAACTCCTTGACGGTCCCGTCCTTCACGAAGGAACGCATTTCGTTGGGCAGACCCAGGCCGGTCAGAACGACCTTGCCCTTGTAGTCGGAGGTCGACAGGTAGCGCGCGGTGGCGGCGATGCCGACGGTGGTCGGAGAGACGATCGCGTTGAGGTCGGGGTGAGCCTGGAGCAGGCCCTGCGCCTCCTGGAACGACTTCGTGTCATCGTCGTCGCCGTACACCTTCGCGACGATCTCGATGCCCTTGTACTTGTCGTTTGAGGCGATCTCATCCTCCATGAACTTGATCCACGCGTTCTGGTTGGCGGCGTTCGCCGTCGCGGAGAGGATGGCGACCTTACCAGAACCGCCAATCTGCTCGGAGACCATCTCAAGCATGGTGATCGCCACCTGCTTGGACTCGACCTGGTTGATGAACAGGTCGCGGCAATCCGCCGAAGCGTCGGAGTCGAAGGTGACGACCTTCGTGCCGGCCTTGCGCGCGTCCTGCAAAGCGGGGCACACGGCGTCGGGGTCGTTCGCGGCGATCACGAGGACGTTGGTGCCCGCCTGCACCTCGGAGTTGATGAAGGAGACCTGCGAGGAGGACGAGGCCTCGAGCGGGCCGACGACGTTGACCTCGGCGAACCCGATCTCGCCCGCAGCGTTCTTGCCACCGCCGAGCATGACGTCGGAGAAGGGGTTGTTCAGCTGCTTGGGGATGAACGTAATCGACTGGGAGGAGACGTCGTAGGAGCCGGAGGTTTCGCCGCCGGAGCTGGATTCGCTGCCCTGCGTGGACGTTCCACCACCGCAGGCGGACATCAGGAGGGCCGAGGCCAGCGAGAGTGCGCCAAGTGCGGCCACACCTTTCTTCATGTGAGACATCGTTGTCTTTTCCTTTCGGGCGCACGCGCCCTGTTGCGGGGGCGTGGTGCCCCTCGTTGTGGGATTGTTAGGCGCTCGCCGCGCCCGGTGCGAGGCTGACGCGAGGGGTGCGCGCGTCAGCTCGGTGAGCCAGACGTTGGCGGATGGCATCCACCAGCGATGGCGCGACGACGGAACCGATCAGGAGCAGGCCCGTGACCAGAACCAGGATGACTTCGGGAATTCGGTTGAGACGCAGCGCGTAGTTGAGGACGCCGATCGTGAGGACGCCGCACACGCTGCCCCAGATCGAGCCTCGGCCGCCGAAGACGCTGACCCCACCGAAGACGACGGCGGCGATCACGACCAGCTCGAGGCCCTCAACGTTGTCGGCCTTCGCCGCGGAGTAGCGCAGCGTCCAGTAGATGCCGGCCAGCGCCGCCATGAGGCCCGACAGCGTCAGGGCGATGACGCGGGAACGCTTCGTGTCGATGCCGACGAACTCTGCTGCTTGCTTGGAATATCCCAGCGCGAAGAGGCCTCGACCGTACGGAGTCTTGTGCAGCAGGAGCCAGAAGAGAATGACGAACGCGATGACGGGGATCGCCATGTAGGGAATGCCCGTGGAACCGAACGATCCGGTGACGGCGGAGGTTGCCCACTTCGGGAAGTCGGAGATCGACTGGTCGCCGATGACGACGAGGGCGAGGCCTCGGTACAGCGCGAGCGTACCGATCGTGACCGCGAGCGCCGGCAGCCCCACGTAGGCGGTCATGATGGCGTTGACGAGGCCGCATGCCAGTCCGATGAGGAGGCAGATCGCGATGCTGGCCCAGAATCCGGCGCCGGCTTGGACGAGGACTCCGAAGGACGCGCTGACGAGGCCGGCGGTGGAGGCGACGGACAGGTCGATGTCGGCGTTGATCATGACGAGGGTCATGGGCAAGGCCATGAGGAGTGTCGCCGTCACGTCCAGGGTGAGGAAGGTGAGCGTGCGAGGCTGGCTAAACCTCGGGATGAGAACGGTTGCGACGACGATGGCGAGGATGAGGATGAGGGTCATGTGCGAGTCTCGCGAGGAGAACACGCGGCGAACCGAGGCCATGAGGTCACGTGACGAGGTCTGAGTCGGGGCGCTCATCAGCGGTCCCCTCCCTTCTTGCGCATCGCCTCGTGGCGGCGCATCGAGCTGACGCGGTCGACGACGATCGCGATGAGGATGAGCGCGCCGACGACGGCCTTTTGCCAGAATTTGTCGACGCCGACGGCTGTGAGCGCGGACGTCATGGTGGTCAGGAGGAGCGCGCCGATGGCGGCTCCGTAGGCGGTTCCGACGCCGCCGGTCATTGCAACGCCGCCGACGACGCACGCGGCGACGATGTCGAGTTCCATGCCCGCGCCCGTCGTGGCGCCCACGGAATTGAAACGGGAGGCGTAGAGGACGCCGCCGAGTCCGACGAGCGCGCCGTTCACGACGAAGGCTGTGAAGACGCGCTTGGCGACGGGGATGCCGTAGACGGCTGCGGCCGCGCGGTCGGAGCCGATGGCGTAGAGGTCGCGTCCGGAGCGTGCGTAGCGCTGGTAGAGCGAGACGATCACGATGACGACGATGGCCAGGAGGGTGAGCAGCGGGAAGCCACCGATCGTGGCGACTCCGAGGTCACCGAAGGCCTGGGGGCGGTCGCCGGCGAAGTACTGGGTGGAGCCGGCCCACCAGTTCAGTCCTCCTCGGAAGACGTAGAGGGTGCCCAGGGTGATGACCATCGCGGGGACTTTCGCCTGTGTGACGAGCGCCCCGTTGAGCGCTCCGAGGAGCGCCCCCAGGACAACGCCGGCGACAAAGACAACGACGATGGGCAGTCCCGGGTTGGTCGCGAAGAGGAAGCCCGTGGCGAAGGCCGAGCATCCGAGGATGGAGCCGACGGAGAGGTCGACGCCTTCGGACTGGATGATGAGGGACTGCCCGGCGGCCATGAGCATGGCGATCGTCGCGTTGAGGAAGAGGTCGCGCACGCCCTGGGCGGACAGGAAGCGCGGGTTGATCGCCCATGTGAGGAGCACGAGGGCGATGAGGGCCGCGATCACCGGGAGCTCTCGCATGGACAGGAGGGAGCGCAGCTTCGATTGGGTGTGCATCGTGGTCGCGGACGAGGGCGTGGCTGGCTGATGGCTCACGGGCGCCGACCCGTGGATGCGGGAGGGAGGTGTCAATGTTGCGGTCATGATGCGGCCTTTTCGTGGTCGGTAGCCGCCGTCATAATGGCGTCAGCTGTGGCTTCTTCTCGGGTGAATTCACCGGTAATGCGGCCTTCGCACATGACGAGGACGCGGTCTGCCATGCCGAGGACCTCGGGCAGTTCCGAGGAGATCATGATGACGGCGACTCCCCGGGTGGCCAGGGTGGAGATGAGGCGGTGCACTTCGGACTTGGTTCCGACGTCGATGCCGCGGGTCGGCTCGTCGACGATGAGGATCTTGGGATCGGTGGCGAGCCATTTCGCCAGGACGACCTTCTGTTGGTTTCCGCCCGAGAGCGCGGATACGGGGGTGTCCTGGCTGGCCGTTTTCACTTCGAGGTTGGTGGACCATTCCTGCGCGACCGCTCGCTCGGTGCGGGAGTTGATGAGTCCGCAGCGGGCGAGTTTGCTGCGCAACGTGAGGGCCGTGTTGCGGGCGACGGACAGGTCCATGACGAGGCCTTGCTTGCGCCTGTCTTCGGGCACGAAGGCGAGGCCGGCGCGGATTGCACCCACGGTGTCGCCCAGCTTCAAGGGCTTGCCGAAGGCGGTCACCGTACCACCGTCTGCCTTGTCGATGCCCATGATCGTGCGCACGACCTCGGATCGGCCTGCACCGACGAGGCCCGCAAGGCCGAGGATTTCACCGCTGCGGACCTCGAAGCTCACGTCCTCGAAGGCGCCATATCGGGTGAGACCTTCGACCGTCAGCACGGGATCGCCGATCTGTGCGTCCAGCTTGGGGAAGAGCTGATCGACGTCGCGGCCAACCATGTCGCGCACGAGTTGCACTTTCGTGGTCCCCTCCAGATCGCGCGTCGACACGTAGGCGCCGTCGCGCATGATCGTCACGTCGTCGCACAGATCAAAGATTTCCTCCATCCTGTGCGAGATGAACATGAGGGAAGCACCCTTGTCGCGCAGCGAACGCGCAACGGAGAAGAGGCGCTCGACCTCGTGCCCCGACAAGGCGGCCGTCGGCTCATCCATGATGAGGACCTTCGCGTCCAGCGAGATCGCTTTCGCGATTTCGATGATCTGCTGGTCCGCGATCGACAGACCATCAGCCAGCTGCGAGGGGTCGATGGGCACTTCGAGACGGTCGAAGAGCTCCTGCGCGTCGCGCCTCATGGCCGCGTGATCGATGAGGCCGAGGCGTCCCCTGGGCTGTCGACCTACGTAGATGTTCTCAGCAACCGTCAGGTCGGGAAACAGCGTGGGCTCCTGGTAGATCACCGAGATTCCGGCGGCCTTCGATTCCGCGGGGGTCTTGAAGCGCACCGGTTGCCCGTCGACCAGGAATTCTCCGGAGTTTGGCTGGTGGATGCCGGCGAGAACCTTGACGAGCGTCGACTTGCCCGCACCGTTTTCACCGGCCAGGGCGTGAATGCGATGCGGATACAGCTCGATGCAGCCGTCGGACATGGCCGTGAAGGAGCCGAACTTCTTCACCGCGTGTTGGAGCGAGACAACTGGCCTTTCAGCTTCTCGTGTCATGTGGTCACCTCTTCATCGAGGAATGAAACGATTCAGATAACAAGAAAGTGTGCCACACGACAATATGCATGTCAACTCTATGCCTAAGCCCCGAACTTGCCAGGAAAATTGAAGCGGAAACATACTCGGAGATGCCACAATATGAACGTTTCATCAGTCGAGTCTCCGAAAGAGCTACCATGACGCCGCCCCGCCGCACCCCAGAGGGCACGAGTCCCCAGGACGTAACCCCTGCCTCGTCCCCCGCGACGCCCCGCAAAGCCCCCGGCGTCAAAGACGTCGCCGCTCTTGCCGGCGTGAGCGTGGGCTCCGTGTCTAACGTCATCAACCGGCGCGAGCGCGTGCGACCCGACGTGCGCGAGCGCGTCGAGGCGGCAATCGAGCAGCTCGGCTACAAGCCCAACCCGACCGCGCAGGCCCTACGACGGGGAACCTCGCCGCTCGTGGGCGTAGCGGTCTTCGACCTCACGAACCCGTTCTTCATGGAGGCGGCCGCGGCCATGGAGCGCGTGCTATCGCGCGAGGGCTACATCATGACGCTGTCGTCCACGCACGCGTCCGTGCAGGAGGAGCGCGACCTCCTCGAGGCGCTGGGGCGCCAGGCGGTGCGCGGCGTCCTGCTGACCCCCGCGGACTCCACGCACGAAGCCGCCACGCGCTTGGTTAACGAGGGGACGCCGGTCGTCCTGTTCGACGCGTCCGACGCGGCCGAGGGGCTACCGTCCGTGTCCATCGACGACCGTGCGGGCGCAGCGCTGGCGATCGAGCATCTTCTGGCGCTGGGGCACCAGCGCATCTGTTTCCTCAACGGTCCGGCCGACATGCGCCAATCTGTGCAGCGCCTCGCGGGCGTGCGGGACGCGGTCGAGCACTGGCAGCGCCTGACGGGGTCGGACAGCGTCCAGTTGACCGTGTGCAATGCGGAGGCGTACACCGCCCAGGCCGGGTATGCGGCCACCGAAGAGACCATCGCCGAGGCCCGGGCCACCTCCGACGGGTCGGATCCGACCGCGGTCTTCTGCGCGAACGATTTGCTGGCCGTGGGCGTCATGTCGGCGCTGCGCGTCGCGGGAATTTCCATTCCCGACGACGTGTCCGTCATCGGTTTCGACGACATTCCCCTGGCCGCGCAGATGCCCGTGCCGCTGACGACGATCCGCCAGCCCATGGATGAACTCGGCGCGGCAGCCGCCGAACTGCTGTTGTCCGGCGCCGACGCGCCCACCCAGCACCAGACCTTCAGCCCGGTCCTCACGATCCGCGAATCCACGGCGAAGCCGCGGGAGTAGGGATTCCTGGCGGGGGTGTCGGGGCCCCAGTGTGGGTGTGGCGCGCCCGGCAATCCTTGGGGGCACCAGGCGAGGGCCTGGCACTCCCCATGGCTCCCCACAAATGTCGCATGCAATTCCCCTCCACGTTATTCAAACTTTGAAATCCAACTGTTGCAATTCCAACGTTTTTGAGCCGCATACAAAACTGGCCCATGGGAATTGCATGCGAATTTTCGGGAAGGACCGGTTTCTCCCAATCGACGAGGCCGGGGTTTCCGCCTTGTGGGCACACTTGCCACTGAGGGACCCTCATCGGTCTCAACACAGCAGACCAATCTGTCAAGCCACTTATTTCCTGAAGAGACTGTAGAGTGAAAGACTGTCAAGCCACAAAGGGGTGAGAGCTACGGCCGGATAGCCGCCATCAGGGATCTCGCTCCCCACCCGCCACGAGAGAGTCCTCAACATATGGAAGCGACACCAAAACAGAAGTTCAGCGCACTCTACACATCGGAACCCCAACTCACGCGAGCGCTGGCCGCAGAATTCCGCCACGATCCGAAAGCGACTGAGCGCTACTTCTCGTCCCTGCTGGGCGTGAAGCTTGGCGAACTCACCGACGTCGGGTGCGAAAAAGATCAGCGCGTAGACATTCTTCTGGAGTTCGAACACTCGACCATTGCCATTGAAGCCAAGATCGACCACGCCATCAGCGAGGATCAACTAGAGCGAGAATCGAAAGTCGCCGATTACTTGATGCTCCTTCTCCTTGACGCCGATGATGCTGCGGAACACCAGGATCAGGTCGCGCGCGTTCTCACCTGGGCAGAAATACTCCCCGAGTTCCCCGACGCTCGCGTTCTACTATCAGACGTCGAGTCCCTCCCCGCATCGAAAGTCCAGGTGGAGCGGGTGCTGCGCAAGACGCTGAAGAAGATGACGATCCCAGACGGGTGGAACCTCTATGTCAGGCGCGGCGCTAGAGGGATGCCGGGCATCACTGTCGAATCCACAAAGCTTCCTAACGGCGATTGGCTCTGCGGACAGATTCAAGTGATTGGCCAGAAGATGCCATCGTCCTTCAACGATGTCTGCCTCGAGTACCACGCTGGAACCCACGTTGAGGAAACTGACGAGTGCTATCCACCCTTGGATTCAAACGACCGACCATCGTGGGTAACGAACGCCCAGGTTCTCTATAAGACGGTGTTGGAGGGGAATCCCAGCACGTTCGATCTCAAAACCAATAAGCCTGGCACCTCACGACGACCGCTCGGTCCACTCCGTAAAGATCTCACGATGAAGTATCTGACAGATGCTCCTTGGCTTGCCCAGGGATACATCAACTGGGCTCTCGGCGTGCGAGCATACCCAAAACCAATCTCTGAGATCGACGACCTTGCAGATACGGCGATGCGTCTCTTCACAGCCTGGTTCAACGCTCTCGAAAAACAATCACGCGAGTAAGGACATGGCCGCGCCTCCGGCCTCGGCGTTACCTAAACTCTCAGCCCGGCCATGAGTCACAGGCCATTTACACAGGTGGGGGCTCCCAAACGGGAGCCCCCACCTCTCTACAGCAGCATCACCTCAGTACGCCAACCCCTTCGGCTGCTCCGCCAGGACGGCGCTGCCCGGGTTGACGACCTCGAATCCGTTGGCCTTGTAGGCCTCGTAGTCGAAGTTTTCGCATTCGTCGTACCCGATGCGGTGGTACTCGTAGAAGCCCTCCCAGTCCTCGTACCCGGACCCGAGCGACGACTCGAGGAACGCGTCGGCCATGGCCATCGCGGTGCGCGGGGCGACGTAGAAGGCGCCCATGGCGAGCAGGTTCGCGTTGTTGGCGGCGGCGCAGCGGCGCGCGGCGGGCACGGATTCGCACACGGCGGCGTGTACGTGGGGGCACTTGGAGGCGGCGATGTGGATGCCCATGCCGGTGCCGCAGAAGGCGAGGGTGCGTTCGAACTTGCCTTCGGCGATTTGGGCGCCGAGCGCGAATCCGACGCGGTGGTACATGGGCGCGGTATCGGGGTCGGGCGTCAGGTCGGTGACGGTCCAGCCGCGCTCCTCGAGGTGGGCTTTGACGGCTTCCTTGAGAGGGTAACCGGCGAAGTCGGCACCGACGACGACCTGCTTGTCTTTAACTGTCAGCATGCGCGTGTCCTTTCCTGAGTCTGCGCAGTTTGGAGAAGGAGAAGATGCCCTCGTTCATGCAGATGACGAGCAGCAGCACGCCACCCCAGATGAGGGGCCTGTAGAAGTTGGAGATGTCGGGGAACATGTTCAGGCCGGAGGAGAGGACCTGGAGCATGAGGATGGACAGGAGCACGCCGCTCAGGCGCCCGGATCCGCCGTTGGGGTTGACGCCGCCGAGGACGACGATGAGGACCGTGAGGAGCGTGTATGAGGCGCCGTAGTCAGCTTTCGCGGAGTTGTAGTTCGCGAGCATGACGATGCCGGCCATGGCCGCCATGACGCCGGAGAGCACGTAGGTGCGGATCAGCAGGCTCTTGACTTTCAGGCCCGAGAAGCGCGCGGCCGTGTCGTTCGTGCCGAGCATGAGGATCGTGGTCCCAAAACCCGTGAAGGCGACGATGGCGCCCGCGACGGCCGCGCACACGAGGAACACGACGAGGGGGATGGGGACGAGGCCGGCCACCTTCCCCGTGAACACGGCTCCGAACGCTGCGGGGACGCCGGAGACGGGTTTGCCTTGGGTGAGGATGAGGGCGACGCCGCCGAAGAGCTCGAGTGTGCCGAGGGTGGCGAGGATGGGTGGGATCTTCAGGACCGCGACGAGCGTGCCGTTGATAAGTCCGCACACGATCCCGACCACCAGGGCTACGCCCAGGGCGATGAGGGTGGCCATGCCCATCGACGAGGGAGTGACGGCCGGGCCGAGCATCGAGCGCAGCGTGAGGGCCGCGCAGATCGAGGTGACGTTAGCGATGGCGACGACGGACAGGTCGATGCCGGCGGTGAACATGGTGAACATGACGCCCAGGCTCATGAGGCCGAATTCGGGGAATTGGACGGCCATTGACTGCCAGGTGCGCACGGCGAAGAAGGGGCCGGGGCGCACGGCGGCGAAGAAGATGAGCAGGAGGAGGAAGACGATGATCAGTCGCGTCATGTAGCTGTCCTTTTTGAGGAAAGCGAGGCGCGGGGAGGCGAGAAGCGTTGACATGTGGTCCTCCTAGTGTGCGTTGCGGCGTGCGCGCATGACCTGAAGCGCGGAGACGCCGGTTCCCACGATGATGAGCAGGCCCAGGGCGAAGCCCTGCCAGAATGTCGGGATTCCCATGAGGATCATGGAGTTTTGGACGATGACGATGAGCAGCGTGCCGAGCATGACGCCCGTCAGCGAGCCCTTGCCGCCGGTGATCGCGGTACCGCCCAGGACGACGGCCGCGATGACCATCATTTCCATGCCGAGCAGGTTGGTCGGGTGCATCTGTCCCATGGAGCAGGTGCGGACCATGCCGGCCAGGGCGGCGATGACGCCGACGAGGACGTAGAGCCAGAACTTGGTGGCTCGCACCTTGAAGCCGACGCGGGCGGCCGCGGACTCGTCGCCGCCGAGGGCGAAGAGGGAGCGTCCGAACATCGTGTAGCGGGTGACGAAGAAGGCCACCGCGACGACCGCGACGAGGATCAGGAAGGACACAGGCATCGAGGACTGCAGGCCGGAGCTTTCGTTGCGGGCGACGAAGAGGGACGCGGATCCGAAGGAGCGCATGGACTCGGGGATCGTGTTGATCTGCACGGATTTGAGCGCACCCTGCATGACGCCGTTGAAGACGTTGGCGGTGCCCAGGGTGATGATCAGCGTCGGCACGGTCAGCCTGGAGGTGAAGATACCGTTGAATGCGCCGAGGACCGCACCGAGGGCGGCGGCGATCAGGAAGGGCACAATGACGGGCCCGTTCCAGCCGTTGTCGACGAGGACTTTTGTGGTCACGTAGACCGCGAGGGAGGCCAGCGCCGGGAAGGACACGTCGATGCCGCCGGAGACGAGGACGAGGTGCGCGGCGACGGCGAAGAGGCCGGGGACCACCATCGCGCCGGCCAGGTCGACGAGGTTGTTGGCCGTGTAGAACTGTCCGGAGCGCGCCTGGATGACGAGGGTGAGCGCGGCGATGACCAGGAACACCCAGAATTCGTTGGCGCGCAGGACTTTCGTGATGAGTCGGGGCATTAGTTCTCTCCCCCTTCGGTCGACGAGGCCGGGGCCTGGTCTTCGGACAGGAGCCGGGTCAGTTCGGCCTCGGTGAGGGTGTCGGGGTTGATCGGGTCGCTCAGGTGCCCGGCTCGCATGATCGCGATGGTCGAGCAGTTGGTGAGCACTTCAGCGATGTCATCGGAGATGATGATGACGGCCATGCCTTGCGCGGCGAGTTCGCGCAGGATCGAGTGGATCGTGAATTTGGAGCCGATGTCGACGCCGACGGTGGGCCCGTTGAGGATGAGGACGGAGGGCTTGGTGGCGAGCCACTTGGCCAGGACGACCTTTTGCTGGTTGCCGCCCGACAGGGTGTTGACGGCGTTGGCGGGGTCGGGGGTGACGACGTCGAGGCGCTTCACCCACTTCTTCTCCTCGTCGCGGATGGCTTTCTTGTCGATGAATCCGAGGGCCTTGGTGAAGGATTCCATCTCGGAGATCGTGATGTTTTCGCCGATCGAGCGCGAGAGGAAGAGGCCTTCGGTGAGTCGGTCTTCGGGAACATACGCGATGCCGGCGGCGATCGCGTCGCGCACGCCTCGCAGGGTGACGTCTTGGCCTTTGACGCGGATGCGCCCAGAGTCGAGGGGGAGCATCCCGAACAGGGACATGGCGAGTTCGGTGCGTCCGGAGCCCAGCAGGCCGGTGATGCCGAGGATTTCGCCGGGCCGCACGCTCAGGGATGCGTCGGCGAAGGCGCCGCTCACGGTTGCGCCCTCGACCTCGAGGATCGGGGACTCGGTGATGTCGCCGGGCTGGTAGCGCTCCTCGTCGAAGTCGCGCCCGGTCATGTGGCGGGCGAAGCTGGCGCGGTCGAGCTCTTCCTTCGGGCAGGTGATGACCTTGTGTCCGCTGCGCAGGATGGTGAAGCGCTGCGCGATTTCGAAGACTTCTTCGAGCTTGTGGGACACGAAGAGGATCGCGATACCGCGCGATTGGAGGTCGGCGACGATGTCGAAGAGGGCGCGCACTTCCTTCTTGGTGAGGGCGGTCGTGGGCTCGTCCATGATGATGAGCTTCGCGTCGCCCATGAGTGCGCGGCTGATGGCGACGAGCTGTTTGTCAGCGACGGAGAGGTTGCCGACGAGTTCGTCGAGGTCGACCCGGAAGCCGATCTTCGCGACGGCTTCGCGGGCGACTTCGCGCATGCGCGAGCGGTTGACGAGGCGGCGTCCGGCGGCGACTTCGCTGCCGAGCGCGATGTTCTCCATGACGGAGAGGTTGGGGAAGATGGAGAAGTCCTGGTAGATGACGCGTACGCCCGCGTCGATGGCGTCGGCGGGTGTCAGTCGCGTGAAGTCGCGTCCCCCGATGGAGACCGTGCCCTGTTCGGGGGTGTGGACTCCGGAGATGACTTTGATGAGGGTGGATTTGCCCGACCCGTTTTCTCCGGCGAGGCAGTGGATTTCTCCGGGTGCGATGTCAAGGTCAATGTCGACCAGGGCTCGCACGCCTGCGAAGGATTTACTGACGTGTCGTACCGCCAGCACTGGGGTGTCCATGTGGTGTCCTTTCCGACGCGTGGTGCCGACCCGGGGCCACCCCTCGCGCGCGGGTTCGGTTCGCGTGGGCGCGTGGGGGTGCGCGAGCGTCAGTGCACGCGCTGGGGTAGCCCGGCCACGGCCTCGTTCATTGGGACGAGGCCGTGGCACGCGGGTAGTCGTGTGCGGTGAAGCGGTTAGAAGCCGAGGGAGTCGACGTTGTCCTTGGTGATCTGGATCCAGCCGTTGCCTTCGAGGACCTTGGTAGAGCCTTCGGAGAAGTGCATGGATTCGTATCCCTTGACGCCGAGGTTGACGCCGTCTTCGATCTTTTCACCGTTGAGGACCTTGGTGGCCAGGGATGCCATGGCGTAGCCGGCGTCCGCGGGGTCCCAGAGGGTCAGGGTCGACACGGAGCCGTCCTTGAGGATCTGGGCGTTGGCGGCGGGCATGCCCGTGCCGGCGGTGAAGACTTTGCCCTTGAGGCCGAGCTCTTCGATGGCGCGGGCGGTGCCGGGCGCGTCAAAGGAGGAGGTGCCGAGGATGCCCTTAACTTCGGGGTACTTCTTGAGGACTTCCTTGGCGGTCTGGTAGGCGGTTTCACCGTTGTCCTGGGATTCGACGCGGGGCTCGGCTTCGAGCAGCGTCATCTTGGGGTACTTCTCCTTCTGATGGGCGACGGCGCCGTCTGCCCATTCGTTGTGGGAGGCGTTGGTGACGTGGCCGACCATGGTGGTGTAGACGCCTTCTTCACCCATGGCTTCGGCGAGGTTGTCCATGATGAACGCGCCGTATTCCGTGTTGTTGAAGGCTTCGATGTCGTACATCGTGTTTTCCTGGGAGGCGCCCTCGTGGGTGACGACGACGATGCCCGCGTCCATGGCCTGCTTGAGGACGGGTTCGATGGCGCCGGGGTCGACCGGGACGACGCAGATGGCGTCGACGCCTTGGGCGATGAGGTCTTGGATGACCTGGGCCTGCATAGTGGCGTCGGTTTCAGCGGGGCCCTTCTGGAACGCGTTCATGCCCGTGTCCGAAGCGTACTTCTTGACGCCGGTTTCCATGCGGACGAACCAGGGGTTGGTGGCGTCCTTGGGGACGACGGCGATCGTGTAGTTGCCGTCTCCGCCACCCTTCGCGGCGGGGCTGGACGAGGATTGTGCGGTCTCTCCGGGGGTGCAGGCGCCGAGGGCGAGGGCGCATGCGGATGCCGCAACGAGGGCTGTAACTGCGAGGCGGGGCTTCATAGGAATCTCCTCAGTGTGGGTCAACATCGGTGTTGTGAGGTTGTGGTTGTACGGCGGCTCTGCAGGCGTGCGGTGGTGCCTGGCGTGTCCGTCTTCGTTGCTGGACCTGCCCTGCGCTGCCGCGTGTGCGGTGCTGCTGCGTGCCGGGTGCTCCCGTCCTTGGGGGCGCGTCGGCGTGCCCCAATCCTAGGACACGCGGGTGGTGGCGTTCACTTTCCGGGTCCGTTTGGAACGAGGCCGGGGCGGGTTTTTGGGGTGTGGTTGCGGCGGTTTTGGGCTGATTTGTCAGACGTATGGGCGGGGGCGTTAGTCCAGACAAATGCCGTACGATATGGAGTGGCACGAACCGGCTCGTTGCTTGTTGGAGCGCCGCACACTCGTGCGGTGATGCGCATCATAACTGCACATTTGTGCGATTGTGATCGCGGGTGCGGGAGGATGTGCAGGGCGTGGGCACGCACATCCTCCTGCGCCTACCGACGCCTAGCGCTGCTTGGCGGCTTCAACGACCTTGTACCACTCTCGCTCACTGAGGCCCCTTTGGCGTGCCACCATGTAGGCATTCCTTCGATGCTGCTGCTGATCCACCTCGAGCTCACTCGGATTCATCATGCTGGAGTATGCACTCACCCCTGAGAAGGCAGCGCCGATCGGGAGAACCGCCAGCGTGACGTTCATACCTAGCTCGAGTTTCGATCCGTTGTTCAGGCTAAATATGATTTCACTCAGCGACGGGCTCCCCAGAAGCCTGTACATGACGACAGTGATGCCGCAACACAGGAGGCACACCAACGCCGCGATTGCTGATGTCTTGAGTCTTGACTTCCGTTCCCTTGAGACGATCGAACTGGCCAACAGATACTCCTCACCGAGCTCAGGCAGCGTCAGGGATGCCAATGTCCGTGTTCCGTTCAGGTCCCCACCGAACTGAGCGATCTGGTTGCCATCTCCCTTGTTGGCAATTATCTGAGACATCCTGCCCCCTCCTCTGGGTCACACTATCGACCACCATGGTCGACAAGCGACACCGTAAGGAGGGGCATGCTCATCTGCGTCCCGCAGCCGTGGAACCAGCACCGGCCAGGGCAGCGACGTCTCATCCGCGCCTTTGCTCGCAGAAATCCCCTTGTATCCCCACCCACCACACCAGCTAGCTTGTATGTCGTAGATTACCCGCTATTCTTGGTCGCATGACTGCTGCGCGCGACGATGATTTCATGGCATTTCCCGGTATGGAAGCAGATTCCACCACTACGCCGTTTGAGCCGATATTCCCAGATCATTCGTTCTCACAGCAGCACCCTGTGAGCCGTGCAATAAAAGCGATTGTGAGATGCTGGCGTCACACTCGATGTTCGAGAACGAACGCCGCGAGCTGGATTCCTTCAACCGGGCGATGGTCGAGCGCATCGAGGCCGTGCACACCCTGGCGGGCAAGCAGGAGATCGTGCGCACGCTCTACGATCGCTTCTTCTCGCAGGCCTTCCCGCGCATGAGCGAGCACCTGGGCATCGTCTTCACGCCAGTCGAGGTCGTGAACTTCATCATCCACAGCGCGGACGACGCGATGCGCACGGCGTTTGGCCAGAGCCTGGGGGATCCGGGCGTGGCTATCATCGAAGCTTTCAGCCCGACTTGGATACAAAATGGCGGCACAGTCGTGCTCGCGGCGTGAGTGGTTCAAATAGGAGGTCGTTGGTTCATGCCCTTGCCAGACATCATCCGCCGCTCAGGGACTCGGATGGTCACCCTCATTCGTGAACCGGGTCCAGCCGAGCAGCGCTCCGAAGTAGAAGCCTCGATCCTGAACGACCAAGGGACCGACAAGGCCTACGTGGCGACGGAAACTCCTGTCTACGAAGGAGACATCATCGAGTTGCCCGATCCTCGCGGCGGCACGATGCGGTTCTTCGCTAAGAAGGTCGTTATCAACGATCTACCCAACGGACCCTTTGCCGACATGGCCTTCACCGAAGTTCACCTCAGCAAAGATTTGCCGCCACGCACGGCTCCAGTAAGGCGACTTAGTTTTGAGGGGCTGCATCCTGCGGTGGCAGAGGCAAGCGCGGACTTGTTCGCTGACGGCCACTTCAGTCGGGCTGTGAGCGAAGCTTTCAAGTCAATCGAGGTTCGGGTTCGTGACCTCCTAGGTTCAGAAACTTCAGGCACCAAGTTGATGGATGAAGCCTTCGGTGGCAAAGCACCGCGATTGAACGTTTCGCTTCATGAGGGTCGGTCAGGTCAGGATGAGCAGGCCGGTTTTCATGCCATCTTCAGGGGCGCGATGCTTGGCATTCGTAATCCCGGAGCACATGAACTGGCTGTCGACCAAGATGCGCAGGAGGCGCTGGAATACTTGGCGCTCGCCAGCCTGCTTTATCGCAGATTGGACAGCTCAACGGCTGAGTAGTGACTCCGCAATTTGCCGATCAGCCGCTGACGGGAGCTACCGTCCCGAAAGGTGAATGTGATGGTGCCGTCAGTGGGGTTGTCGGCGTGGTCATTGTCGATGTCCATCACGACACAGTCCGAGGAGACAAAGCTCGCCGAGGAGCGCTGGTCGCCGGTGTAGGTGGCGGCGACGTGATCCAACCTGGCCACCAGCTGCAGGTCAGCCTGGTCGGTGATGTGGTGGTGGTTCGGGTAGTGGTTGTTGTGCGGATTGCCGCTGCTGGTGGCGGCACACAAGGTGAACGACATCATGCAGGGTGCACCTCCTGGAAGTCGGCGTCGAAGAACCGGACCGGGATGTCCATCTGGTGAGCCCAATCGATCTCGGCGCGCATCCCCGCACTGACCCGGCCGATGTAGGCCCACAGCTGCTCGCACTTCGACAACAAGATGCGGTTGAAGAACATCGCTAACTCCCGTGCATCCCGATCGGCATCGTCCATGAACTGCGGATAGTGCAGATGCGGAGCCAACGGAATCTCTCGCGCAGCGACAGCGAACGCACTGAACCGTCGGGCAAGTTCCACGTTCGCCTCGATGTCCCCGGAGTACGGGGAGCAGATGTACACCAAGGGCCGATACCCGTACTCAGCACACTGAACTTCCTTGAGCGCCCGGTAGCAGGTCGGATCGGGAACTCCGTCGGCATTGCGGCGCGGAATACCGATGTCGAGAGCACGGTGGCAGTCATCGGGCATCCTCGCCTTCACGCTCGATCACCGGCAGCAGGCCACGCTCGTTCTTCAACAGGTCATAGATGAATAGGCGACCCTTCTGCGTCCAGTACATGTGGGTACGGGTCTTGCCCTCGTCGTACTCGTACGTCTTCGACTGGGTATAGCCCTGCTCAGCGAACCGGGCGTAGAGGAACCAGCGGCCCGATTGACGGAACTGGATACCTTCTTCACGCAGAATCTGGTTGAGCTTCTTCGCCGACAGTCCGTAGTCTTTGGCGATCTCAGTGGCGGTGATCAGCGATGGCGACGCCAACACCACGTCGTAGTGCGACACCTTCGGTGCGGCCTCCAGCAAGGCTTGTTCGGCGGCGAGACGCTTGGCACGCTCAGCCCGGATCGTTGCGATCGCTCGCTCCAAGAACTCGTCGTTAGACAGCATCTCGTCGATGACGTACATGCCGTCGCGGCGGATGGACGGGAGCACTTCGTCGAACACCCACGCCTCGAACTGCTGGGCGCCGGGCATCCAAGCGTGATCCTCGAACCCCTCCCACGCGGTCTCCTCAATTGCGGCGGCGAGCATGGTGACGCCCTCGGCGATCCGGTTCAGAGCGCCAATGAACCTGTTCGCATCACTTACCGGGATCATCGGTTATCACCGCCCTCACGGGTAGTGGCTCCAACCGCGTCGGCCAACGCCATCATGTCGTCGTCGGTGTCGGCTACATGCACCTCGACGGTGGAGGCTTCGGAGCCAAGCAGGAGCACGGCCATGCGGTGCTGGGGTCGGCTGGTGCCGGAGATGGCGCGCAGCATCCGCCTGCTGGGGCGGATTTCTTTTGCAGCAAGTGTGGCGGCCGGGCTAGGATGCGTGGCGATCTTGATCTTGAGCTTGGTAGGCATCCGGGTTTCCTTCCATATGGGTGGTGGTGCGCCCCATCACCGGGCCGGTGAAGGGAGTGCCTTGCATCTGTCAGGCATGGGGCGCACCGAAACCGGACGGCCTACGACTCGGTGAGTGTTTTGCGCAGTTGGGCCAGGCCACGCGAGACGGCTTTCCGCACGGCATCGGCACTGGTCGGCTGGCCTGCGCCGGTCTTGTCGACGGCGATCTCGGTGAACCGGTCACCATGGAGCACATGCAGCTCGATGTACTCGCGCTGCGGCGCGGTCAGCGGACTCAGCAGTTCGACCACTGCGAGGTTGGCCTCGACCTGCTCGGTGAAGTCCGGATCGTCCGAGGCGAAGTAATCCGCGCCCAGCCCGCCACGCTCGTCGTTATCACTGTGGCCGGGTTGGTCGACGGAGATGTCGGAGCGGCGGCGATTGTCTAGCTCGCGGTACTCGGCGTACACATCGTCGAGGTAGGCGCGAGCCCACTTCGGACGCGAAGCCGGGTCGCGCAGTTGGGCACACAGTTCTTCGCTGTCGGGCAGGTCAGGGACTGGTAGGTCGATGGTGTTGCCCCTGGGGGTCAGGTACGGGACGGTGAATTGGTTGTTGAATGCCACGTGAGGGCTTCCCTTCTTACGAAGGGAGACCCCGTTGAGGGCAACCGACGAGAGACCGTGGTGTTGAGCGGAAACAGTGACGGGCACCAACCCGACCCGGGGTGAACCCGGATACAGGTGGTGCCCGTCAAGCGCTCAACGGAGGTCTCCCGAATACGGTTGAAAAACGCATGCGGGTGTAGGAGGAAGGCGGCCGGCCGGTGACCGGTACGGCTTTGACCACCACAGCGGTTGGGCTGTCCTGCCGGATGACGTCTGGCCAGCAGGACAGCCGTGAGGGCTACTTACCCTTACTCGGCTTGGCCTGAGCCAGCGCCGAGGCTGCGACCGACTTCGTCTTGGCCGAGGTGCGACCGTCGCGCAGCAGTGCGGACGCCTTCTTGGCGACCGGTCGAGACGTCTGCTTCGTATTTCGCGTACCCATGTCCCTGTTCACCTCCTGCCTCAGTTCGCTCCGACACGGTTACGCGTTCGTGAAGATGAACGCGACAAGAGCGAAGCGGCCCTGTAAGATCGAAGGAACATAGGTTCGCTGATCGCTCTTGTGGTTCTAGGTTCCCCGATGACGGTTTTCTGATCGGCTGGGAAGCGATGGGCGGCGATGGGTCGCGATGGAGAGGCGGTGCGGTGGATTACAAGTCGAGCTTCCACGCCGTCTTGGCGACGGTGCGCCCGCTGATGAAAGGCACCCGTAACCTTGGCGAGTTCACCGCAGGTCTCATCGACATGGGACTCGTGCCTCGCGGAACTGTCGACGGCGAGAAGACCGCGCTTGAGATGCGCAAGTCGGCGACGTGGAAGGGGTACGCCAACGGGTCTGACCAGCTGCCTACTGTGTTAGCGAGCGAGCTGGCTGGGCGATGGGATCAGTTTCGGTTCGCCGACAACGTCTCCCAGGCATATGAGGAGTCGGCACTCAATGACCTAGCCGACCGGCTCCACGACCTTGACGAGTCGATCAACAAGGGTAATGTCACCGAAGGTCTAGGCCAGCTGTTCTACAGGGTGTTCACCGAAGCTGCCGGTGAGACCGCTGCCGTACCGGAGCCCTTGACTTTGGCAGACAAGGCCGACCGATCTGGCATCCCGTACGTTGACGAGAAGACGAATCGCCTCAGGCTTGGCCACCGCTCGGTCGCGTTACCGCCGAAGCATCCCACACCGGACACAGTTCAGCCTGCTGAGCTGGTGTATGTTTCGGCGCTCCTGGCCGCGTATTGCGAAGACAAAGCCCGTACCAACGTTGAGGTGGAGCTGGACGACATCCCACCGCGTCTGGTTCAACACTTCCAAGAACAGCGCAAAGCGTTCTACCGTGCCGAATGGGTACGAGAAACATCGTGGAACTGCATCCACGATGGGCGGCCATTGTTTGACGAGTTCCTAGAAACGATGCATGCGGGAGTCTCCGACACCAACTTGCGTCAGTACCCCAACGGACTCGAACGCCTCCTCGCGACACTGGCTCAAGCAGCCGCAGTCCAACTCGACGGTGTCCGGCTCGACCAGATCATTGACCTGATCGACGTGTGGAGCCGGAAAGGTTCCTGCCACGAACTTGTCGCCCGGAACCGGCTGGGATGGGTAGATTGATGCGCGCCACGTCCCTAGACACAAGTTTCGAAGCCGAACTGCGCGGGCTCATCTTGCTGTTCCTACTCGGAGATGCAGCGGATGCCGACTACCTGGGTGCCCTAGACACCATCACCGTCAACGCCCACACTTTCGGGGTCGGGGCAGCAAATCTCAACGGCACTCACCGACTGGCCAGCGGGGAACTCCACACGCGCACAGTCCTGATGACCCAAGCTCTCCAGCATTTGGCGATCCAAGGATTCGTGAAAGTACAGCCAGATCGTTCTCCGGCGGCCTTCACGATTACCGCCGAGGGTGAATCAGTCGTCAACCATTTCCGCTCCCGATACGCCGGTCAGTTGTTCGACACCGCGTTGGAGACGATCGAGCGGGTTGGCGACCTGAGCACGAGCGAGCTGGCTCAGATCATCAGGTCAGCGACCCCGGAAGGAGACACGCGATGACACCAGGCTTCTGGATCAGCAGCATCACTGTGGCCGGGCACCCCACTCGGCGGGACTCCAGCGTCGGTTTCGAATCTGGACTCAACGTCATCTACGGACCGTCTAACTCCGGCAAGTCCTGGGTGCTTCAGTGCATCGACTACGTGTTCGGGCTGAAAGCTGACGAGTTCGTCCTCGACGAAAACTCCGGCTACACCGAGGTGCGTATGGGGGTGCGCACCGCGCAGGGCTCACTCACGTTATCGCGCCCCATCGGTGAGGGAGCCAATAACATCAAGGTCTCCAGCACAGACCCACGAATTGAGTCTGGAACCTACAAACGTCAATCGTCTGGCCATTCCCCGCTACTCAGCTCGGTATGGCTCAAACTCATCGGCTACGACGCCCCTGAAAACCTGAAAATCATCAAGAATCAAAACCTTGAAACCCAGGCGTTGACGTGGCGCACCTTCTGGCATGCGCTGTACGCAGATGAAGACCGGATCGGCACCAAGAAACCAATCCTTCTCCCTCTTCAGACTACCGCACAGCCCGCGTTCAAATGCGCTCTCGCGTCACTGATCACCGGCAACGACTATGCCGCCTACGCTCGTGATGAGTCTGTCGAAACGAGGAAATTGCGTAACAACGCGATCATCGACTACCTCGAGCCGCTACCCAAACAGCTTGAAGAACGAATCGAGTTGATCGACAAAGCACTCGGTAGCAGCGACCCAGCAGAGATCCAGCAGCGTATCGATGAGCTGACCGCAGAACTGGAACGTGTCCAGCAACGCATCACACACGCCACCGTGCAGGGGCAAGACATCGTCACACGCCTCCAACAGGTGCGTGACTCGCTGGCAGAATCCCGCAGTCTGCGGAACCGATACGAGGAACTTGCCGCCTCCTACCGTGCCCGCATCGAGCGGTTCGATTTCGTCGAGGAAGGCCATTCCCTCACCGCACACAGGGAACCGGCAACAACCTGCCCCGTATGCACGCAGGCACTACCACCAGAAGCACGATCCGCAGTTCCAGAGCCCGATCCGCGTGAACGCCACGACCTAGCTGCCCGACTCAACGATCTTCGTCAAACAATCAATCGGATGGATCTTGAACAGGCACCACTGCAAGAACAAGAGCAGGATATCGCCGCAGAAGCCGAGCGCATCGCCCGGCGCATCAGCGGCGAGTTAGAGCCGCAACTGCAAGCCCTCTCGACTTCGCTTGCCAGCCACAACGCGATCATCGCCATGCAGGCAGAAAGAGAACAGCACCTCGAACACAAACAAGCCATCGAAAACGAACTCAAAGAACGCAAGAATCGCACATTCCCCAAGGGCAACTTCAATCCGCTCGACGAATACCCGAAAACGTTCTGGCCACAGATGGGCACCAACCTGCTCGACATCCTTGGAGCCTGCGCGTTCCCCAGACTCAATGATGCCCGATTCTCGCGTGAACTGTTCGATGCTGTCATCAACGGCAAAACCAAAGCGAAGGAAGGGCAGGGCTACCGGTCGTTCGTCAACACCGCTGTCATGCTAGCCCTCCGGGAATACCTCGCCTCCGAGGACGGCACACACAACCCCGGCCTGCTCATCATCGACACCCCGCTACTGGGGCTCGACGATCCACAGCTCGACCCCGAGCTTCAAGAAGCCCGTGAAACCATCCCCGCTGCCCTGTACGACTACCTCGCCCTCGAACAAAACGGCGGTCAGATGATCATCGCTGACAACACCAAGTTCATGCCCGACATAGAACCACTAAAGGACCGATGCAAACTCATCGTATTCACGAAACGCGAAGGAGAAGGACGCTACGGCTTCCTGCTCGATGCCCAGGACGAAGACCTAATCGATCTGGAGGAAACAGATGACAATTAACCGCGCCTTCAGCTACAAGCCCCTCTGGAAACTCCTCATCGACCGCGACATGAACAAAACCCAACTTCAAGAACGTGCAGGCATCAGTCCAGCCACCCTGTCCAAACTCGGACGCGGCGGCAACGTCACCACCGACGTCCTTGCGCGTATATGCGAAGCTCTCGACTGCAACATTGCCGACATCTGCGAGGTCGTCCCTACTGACACGAAGGGAGAAACCGACTAGATGACCGCTCAACGCCTGCAGCTCACCTGGTACAACAAAGACAAGGCCCTCATCCCCACCGAGACCGGCAAGTACGGCTACACGTGGGTTGACCCCTCAGACCCGCGTTACTGCGAGACCCATACCCTCGTGCTGGACGACTACGTGCAAGGCAGCCAAACACCAAAGTCTGACGAGTTCGCCTACTCCGAACGCGCCGACCTTGAGCCCCAGGACGACAACCTGCTCATCCTCGGTGAATCCGGCGATGTCCTCGAAGCCCTCACCCGCGTACCCGAACTCGCCGAGAAATATGTCGGCCAGGTCAAGCTCATCTACATCGATCCACCGTTTAACACCGCACAGACATTCGCCTCCTACGAGGACAACCTAGAACACTCCATCTGGCTGACCATGATGCGCGACCGGCTGCTGCACATGAAGAAGCTACTAACTAACGACGGCTCCATCTGGGTGCACCTTGACTACGCCGAGAACCACCGTATGCGGCTGTTGTTGGATGAAATCTTCGGCAGCTCAAACTTCATTGCCGAGTTCGTATGGCAGAAGGCAGACTCACCACGAGGTGATGCTCAACGAGTCTCGGTCGATCAAGACGTAATCCTGTGCTATGCAGCCAGTGATGCAACACAATTACACAGGATGCCGAGGACAGCGGCTGACAACGCACGCTTCAGTAACCCTGATAATGATCCTCGCGGCATTTGGTGGTCAGGCGATCTAACCGCTCCAGCGAATATCGGGTCCGGAATGCAACATCCTAGTACGTTTGCAATCCAGCATCCAATCACTGGAGAAATCCGATATCCGGCTCGCGGAAGGTGTTGGACTTTTGGTGCCGAACGCCTGTTCGCAGCACTCTCAGAATTCGGCCATTATGTATTCACAGAACCTGACCTTGATGAACGTCTTCGGCACAGTAACCTCAAGGCAAATCAGCTACGCCAGGACATCCCAGACTTGCTTATTGATCCCAATCTCTCAGAAGAGTCTCGAATTATGGCAATGCAGCGGATTCAGAATGGCGCATGGCCCGAGTTCTTTGTAAAAGAACGCGGATTCGGGCGGAAAGCTTACCCGCCCTCCTTTGGTCAGCCTGCACGATCTTGGTGGCCCAATGATCAAGTTGGCCATAACCGTGAAGCAAAGTCCGAATTAAAGGCTCTCTTCCCGGGCCAGGCTACCTTTTCCACTCCTAAGCCGGAGCGTCTCCTTGAGCGCATCATTCATGTCGGCTCCAATCCGGGCGATATTGTCCTTGACGTATTTGCCGGATCGGGTACCACGGCTGCCGTAGCTCATAAGATGGGTCGGCGATGGGTGACGTGTGAGCTGCTCGAATCGACGTTCACCACGTTCACGCGCCCGCGCTTGGAAAAGGTGATTCACGATCAAGATCCGGGTGGTATCACGATGACGGTAGATCGCACCCTGAAATCGACGGCGGTTCTGCCAGAGAAATTTGAAGTTAAAGATCTTCAGGCTGCAACGAAGCTACTAAATGCCATCACTAAGGAAGACGACCTTGCCGGAGAGGATATTGCCGCAATCAATGTAGTGAAGCGATTGATTGCAACGGCTCCATCGAAGAAACGAAACTGGCGCGGTGGTGGTGGTTTCCAGGTAGCACACCTGTCACCTTCATGTTTCGACTATGATCCGACTCTGGATCGGGTGATGCTGACTCCAGAAGCTACCGGTGAGGTGCTTGTGTCGTCGGTAGCCGCAAACCTCGGGTTCTCACTGCTGCACCCCGACGACGACGTCGTGTTTGACGGGCAGCGTGGCAACTCCCTGTTGAAGGTCATCGAAGGCGTCGCAACCATCGACGAGGTCGATCGCCTGGTTGAGCAGATCCAACCGGGCGAGACGATCGTATTAGCAGCGACCGTGGTACTCGATGGAGTGCGAGAGCATTTGCGTCGCGCCTGTAAGGGATCGCGGGTGGTAGCGATCCCAGATGACATTTTCCCCTACGCGCAAGGTGGTGGACACCGATGACCAAACGTTTGAACATCAGCTTTGATTCGGACTTGCTGGAAGCAATCAGCTCAGATTTCGATCTTCGTGCTCCCAATAAGGAAGCACTGCGCAAGCTCGTCTTCACTCTCGATGGTGACTACGATCCGCAGGTGCAGCAGGTCCTCAACCTCGCTACCGGCGTAGGCAAAACATATCTTATGGCAGCTTTCGTGGAGTATCTGCGTCGCCAGGGCGTGGGCAACGTCATCATCGTGACACCCGGGAAGACGGTACAGGCAAAGACCGTACAGAACTTCTCGCCAGGTTCACTTCGGTTCATCAAAGGCTCACCGGTGCCACCCGAGGTTGTGACCCCACAAGATTACTCGGCGTGGATCGCTCGCACGAACGGTACCACATTGTTTTCCTTCGGTCGCGAAGTGCCCATGCTCGCATTCATTTTCAACATCCAGCAGCTCATTGCACCGAAGGAGACCGAGGGCAACACCCATGGCAACACCCAAGATTCGATCCGGCGCAAACCGCGTCGTTTCGATGAGAACGCTGGGGTCTTGTTCGACTACCTCAAGGGTTTGGACGACCTGGTGGTGATTGCCGATGAGTCCCACCTATATGGCACCAGTGCGGTGGCATTCAACGCAGCACTCAGAGAGCTGGATCCAGCGGCGACCAT
The DNA here is from genome assembly GCF_030217285.1 of Pauljensenia sp. UMB3104. Lineage (NCBI taxonomy): Bacteria > Bacillati > Actinomycetota > Actinomycetes > Actinomycetales > Actinomycetaceae > Pauljensenia > Pauljensenia sp. UMB3104. Next base: position 87,777 of record NZ_JASONN010000005.1, read on the forward strand.
CGGTCTTACGGCATCTGTAAATAAGAAGACTGATCATGTGATCTACGAGTACCCGCTGTATCGCGCCATCCAAGATAAGTTTGTCAAGGCTCCGGTGCTAGCTTTCCGTAAAGGAGGCTACGGTATCGATACAGCTTCTGAGGAGCAGCAGCTGCGCGACGCATTGCGATTACGGGAGACCAAGCAGGCGTACTACAACTCTTACGCTGAGAATCATAGCCATGCCCGTGTAAACGCAGTACTTTTCGTTGTTTGCTCTGACGTCGACCACGCAACACAAGTAACCGATCTCCTACGAACTCCAGAGTTTTTCGGTCGGGATTCCGCCGTACTACAGGTGGATTCCAAGCACGAAGACGATGCCACACAAAAACTACTCGAACGTCTTGACCAACCGGACTCCCCTGTACTTGCGGTGGTTAGTGTAAACAAACTCAAGGAAGGATGGGACGTCAAAAATATTGCAGTGGTCGTGACACTACGAGCCATGGCTTCCGAGGTTCTCACCCAGCAAACGATGGGTCGTGGCCTTCGGTTGCCATTCGGAAAGCACACCGGAATCGGGCAAATTGATCAACTCGACATCATCGCCCACCAGTCCTTCACCGAGCTGCTTACGGCCGAGAATGTACTCCAGCAGTTCGGCCTTGAAGAAGCCGTCAAGTATGCTGACAAAAAACGTGTTGAAGACGCGATCCGCGCAGCAGCAGAACAGGTCTCCGCTCCCATAGGAGCTACCCCTATCACACTGACGGCAGGAGAGCACAGCTCCTCCAGTCGGCCCGACCTTGGAAACAATGAGTCCACGTCGGTAGCGTCTACAGACGCAGATATCCCAGTAGGCGACAAGACCTTACCTGGGGTCGGAGTCCGTGCATTTGACGACGAGCTGCCTACGGAAAGCCACACACCGACGCTTGAGAGAGCGATTGCAAAGCGCAACCCCACCTTCTCTGATGTGGAGTACACCTTCCCGACCAGCGTGATCGAGATCCAGCAGCCGCCGATCGAGCTGTCTGAAATCGACGGTGTAAAGTTGGAAACTGCGGCCCGCAAAGTCACCTCGACCGGTGACGTGCTGCTCCGCAAGGAGATTATCGCGGCCCTGGGTAAGAAGCTCCGCACCGAGGACCGTGAAAGTGCTGAGGTTGACTCTGTCCACGTAGATGATGTTGACGCCAAGGACACCTTAGTGCGGCTCGTAATGAACATGAACTTGGTGCCTAAGACCAACAGCGCGGCTCGCTACATCGAGGCTTTCCTCGTACCGATGTTCATGTCGAAGGTCACCTTCACTGGCTGGACCGTAAAGTCCTTGGACTCAGCCAGAGACCAGCTACAGCAGCTCATTCAGGACTACATTCACGAGGTGTTACGGTCTACTCGCGAAATACCCAAAGTACAACCGAAGGTCATACGAATCGAAGACAAGCCCCTTCGGCTCGGAGAAATTATCCATGATCAGGTGGACAACCGTCCTGATTTCGTGGCACGCCGCACCTACGGCGGCTGGTTCAAATCCCTCATGGAGTCTGAGTCATTCGACTCCTACAGCGGGGAATATGTGTTAGCAAAGCTGCTGAACACTTCTCCCAGTATCGTGTGGTGGCATCGCTTGCATCACGAGGCAGGCGCATACATCTACTACAACGCGAAAGATCGTTACTACCCAGATTTCGTCGCCCTCGATACTGATGGCATCCACTGGATCATCGAAGGCAAAGACGAACGTGGCCGCGACGATGCGAAGGTCCAAGCAAAACGTAAAGCTGCCGAATCACTAGTTCGACATCTCGCCGCTGAGGAAGCATTTGCAGGACAGCATTGGGGCTACTTGATCGCGTACGAGCAAGATACTGCACGTGCTGATACGTGGGACGACCTCAAGTCGTTCGCACAGCCAGTCAGCAATGCTGTATGACATTCTGGCGTCCAGAGTCCAACCGTTGTCCAACGCTTCAGTGGATCGAAGACGACAGCTTCAGTTGTACGAAGAGCAAAACCTTCCTGCCATCAGCAGCACGTCTTCACTCTCACTGACAGCAAGGACAACCAGTAGATCAAAGCTCAATCATTTGGAGACGTAAGAGGAAACCTGGCGACCATACCGGAGAGCCAGGCGGATGGGGCGGCCACGACCTCGTACCGGGAGCGCTACGAGGATGCGGCGATCACGAAGAAGGACATTTTCTTCTACGTGTACGCGCTGCTGCACCACCCTGAGTATCGCGAGCGCTTCCGGATCGGTGAGCGCAAGATGCGTTTCCCGAAGCTGGGGCGCCGCGATAAGGACTTCACGCGCTTGGAGTACAACGACTACGTGACACTGACGGGCATTCCGGCCCAGGCGCAGGGCTATTCAATTTCGGGCCGTAGCCCACTGGAGTGGATCATCGACCGCTACCACGTGAAGACGGACAAGGCGTCGGGCATCGTCAACGACCCGAACGATTTCCTGCGCGAGCAGGGCCGCCCCAACGCGGTCGTGGACCTGATCAAGCGCCTGGTCACCGTCTCGATGCGAACCCAGGAGCTCCTGGAGACGCTGCCGAAGCTGGAGATCCCGGAGGTACAGAACTGAGTTCCGTAGATCTACTCTGATCCTCAGGTAGTCAGCGGCGTATGACTTGCACCACGAGTGGCCCAAATGGCGAGATTTCAGCTCCTTGACGCCGCGAGAACGCTAGATTGGAGTTAACCGTTCAGCCCGCCCCAGCACATGCTGGGAGTGGGCTGGATCTTTTTGAGGAACTCAACGGAGATGTTGACCATGTCGAAGTCGCTGAAGCCTGGCACCACTATAAGTGATCAGATTTCGATCCTTCAAAGCCGCGGGATGTCCGTCGATACAGACCTGGCCACCCAATGGTTGACCAACGTCAGCTACTACCGCCTATCCGCATATTGGTTTCCTGCACGCAGGATAGACTCCCTCGGCAATGAGTGCTATTGCGAACATCCAACGTTTACAGATGCCGTACGACTCTACGAAGCAGACAGAAAACTACGCACACTCATACACGACGGTATTGAACGTATCGAAGTAACAATGAGGACACGCCTTAGCGAACGCCTTTGTGTCTCCGGATCGAATCCGACACCGATCTCATACCATGATCCAACTCTTTTCCGCACAGATTTCGATCACACTGATTGGGTTGAGACAGCCAAGCGGAGAGTCGGTCGTGCGAAAAAGCATAATGAGGCGATACGACACTACTACGATGAATATAATCAGTCGTACCCATTTTGGGTGCTTGCAGAAGTACTCGACTTTTCAGATATTTCCCGCATGTTTGACGGCATGAAGTCAAAAGACCAGAATTACATCGCCGAAGGCTTAGGAATTGTCATCGACAAAGCGCAACTTTCGAAGAATCAGATACGTAAGATTAAGAAGCGTTCGCCGCTTGCAAGCTGGCTCGAACAACTTACCATCATTCGTAATTCGTGCGCACACCACAGCCGCGTATGGAACAAAAGCTTTGTACCCGTCCCCACAACACCTCTTAAAACTATGCCCGTATTCAAGGATTTGCCTGACGGACAAAGCGAGCGCATATTCGGCGCGATTGTTGTCATGTCATTCCTTTTGAGAAGAACATCCCCGGGTACCACATGGCCAGATAAAGTTGCGCATCTATTTCAATCTGATTTTCTAACCAATCCACTTGTCGATCCGAGAAGCCTCGGAATTCCTGCGGACTGGTCCGGGCAGTTTTAAGGGAATTAAATCGATTCTATGAAGTCCTAGGACCCTTGATGAGATCTATCGATACTTGGCTCGTTGCAAGCAACGCATCTCATGCTGGGATGGCTCATTCTGGCCCATTATAACGGGGGTGACAGTACCACCTATACCTCGGGCATCGACATGCTCTGACACTGATCTCTAGAGGGTTATCTTGCGCTCCCAGCATCTTTCTCGAACCCAATCTGCCAAAACCCCATATCGAGGAGCTTTATCTGCGGATAGGTCAGGTCCTCGGTCTGCATTCCGCGCCGCGCTTCCTCGAGGCGGTCGTTGTGGGCCTCGTAAAACACCACGAGCTTGAGGACGGACTTCGGGCTGTATTCCTGCGTCGTCACCTTGTGTTTCGCAACACCATCTTGAAAGAACCTTTCGTACGCGGGCACGCAGCCGAGCGTTCCCATGAGGATTTTCGTGATGAGGAACGGTGACACCTGGGTCGCGACCTCACGCCCTGCGGCCTGGTCCCGGATCGGCTGGAAATAGGGCTCTTCCGAGTTGAGCGTGGGTGACCGGGTGTTGGTCGGGGATTTCGGGCAGAGGTCAAGGTCCTTGATGATGAACGGTCTTCTACCCCTGCTATCGTCAAGGACCTCTACAATGCCTCATCTACCTGTTGCTCGGCGTGAGCGTGGTCCGGTGCTCGACAGAGAGTCCTATGATCGCTGTGCTGGGTGCCCGGGTTGTGGGGTGACTTGCTCAAGGGCACGGGCGCGTGGTGGTGGAGGTGATCGACGCGCCCTTGGGCCGGGGTCCCTGTGCGGATCCGGTGGCACAAGCGACGCTGGATATGCCGAGAACGCACCTGCCAGACGGTGACATTCCTAGAGCACAGCGAGAAGGTGTGCGCTCCCCGGCCTCGTCTGGGTGTGCGGGTGATCCGCTGGGCGATCCGATAGTTGCGCGTCGAGGGAGCCACCATTGCAGGATTGGCTCGACAACTGGCAACCACGTGGAACACCGTGTGGACCCCTATCAAGCCGTGCCTGCGCGCATCTGGTTCATCGACGACATCATCCCAGCCGGCATCTAAACGATACGCGACTTCTTAAATGATTCAGTTCCGTAGAAAGTCATTTGCTTCTCGCCCCACCAGGTGAGGAATTTTTGAGCAGATTCGCCATTGTGTTCAATGTCGAATGCGCTGTCGAATGAGGCGATGACTCCGTTGGTTGCTTCGGCAAGAGCTGCTGCAACCAGCCCGTACCCTGTCGATGCAACAGCAGGGCCGGCCAAGTTTCGGTATTCATACCAGTAATGATCTTGACGAAGTACCTTTGTTAGCTGCTCGGGTGGCAGCAGGTCCTCAAACTCCTCAACGATGCTCCACAGTCCAAGATGTTCTGGTTTTGAGGTGAACGGATAAACGAGATCTTCTTTAGTGATCCGATCATCATCCTCGACAGCGAAACAACCAGGCCAAGAGGTGGAGTCCCACTCGCCGTTAATCCAGTAGCCAAAGCCAAGTTCCATACCTGGTTCCCAGGCCAAACTCTCGTCAACGAAGCGGAGCTGCGAGCCACCCGCAGGGGGGTAGAACGCCTTGACTTCGATCCGAGAGCCGACTCCGTGCCTGTCAAGGAGCTGCTGGAATAGCTCCTGTGTGCGGGCGCGCGTCTGCTCCACGAGCGGCATGAAGCTCGTTGTCGGATAGACGTCGATGGTCGTTGACATACCCCAATTCTAGAGCCCGAATGAGTGTGAACACAGGAGGAAATTCCCATGGCTGACTCATCTTTTGGGGCTCTTCATAATCGGGGGTGTAGTTGGGGCCTGAATCCTCCTGTTTCGCGGAGTGCTCGGCTCTGTGTTTGAGTGTCCTGCCCAGCGTCATGAGCTCGGTCAGGTTCCTCGGTACGCGCGTGGAGGTCAGTGTGTTGATTTCGACTTCCATCAGGACCTTACCCGCACTCGTGTCGGGCGCGCGGTAGGCGTCGATGATGTTCTGGTAGGCGCTCCAGGTGACCTCGAGTGCGACGTGGCAATCGCTGGCGAACAGGTCGAGTATGCGGTGTTGCTGACGCAGCGTGAGCAGGCATGAGCGGGTGTGGAGCATACCGCGGACCTTGTACAGGGCATCCCCGGCAACTACGTGTTCGAGGTCCTCCAGTCCTCCGGCTCCTACCTGGCCGGTTGGTTCCGCGAAACCCTCGGAGATCCAAAGCTCCTCGGCGCACCCGACCCCGCTCTCGACGAGGCCGTGAGGGAGATGTCGATCCTCGGCACTTCGCAGGGTGCCAACGAAATGACCGCATTCGGCCTCCCGGGTGTCGGCGACCTCGAGGTGACGGGACTGTCCGGGCGCAACAAGTTCTACGGCGTGCGCATCGAGGGGGTAAGCGACTCTTGGTGGGGTCGGCGATGACCGAAACACTCGGCGTCGCCGACCCCACAGACGGTCAGTGACGGGTCTTGGCGTCCTCAGCGTCCCTTTCGAAGCCGATCTGCCAAAACCCCATGTCGAGCAGTTTCATCTGCGGATAGATGAGATCGTCAGTCCGCATTCCTCGCCGCGCTTCCTCCAAGCGGTCGTTGTGCTTCTCGTAGTAGTCCACGAGCTTGAGGACGGACTTCGGGCTGTATTCCTGCGTCGTCACCTTGTATGTCGCAACGCCATCCTGAAAGAACCTGTCGTACGCGGGCACGCACCCGAGCGTTCCCATGAGGATCTTCGTAATGAGGACCGGCGACACAGGAGTCGGAACCTCACGCCCTGCGACCTCGTTACGTATCGGCCAGAAATGCTCGGCGATGTCGTCGTACACGTTCGTGTACCTCTCCTGAACCTCAGAGTCCCGCAGACCCACGCAAGCGACCCCAAGCAGGCAGTCGTATTCGGGCTTGAGGATCTTTTCGACGATGGGCACAAGTACCTTGTAGTCCTTCTGAAGGAGGAAGGACGAGCCCCTGTACATCCCCCAGCTCGCCAGGTAGAAGGCGAGGTGCAGACTCAAATAGTCGCAGTCCGGGGAGGGGTCGGTCCGCGCATCTCGAAACACGCGATAGCAATGCTCCCACGAACGCGAGCGCCCATTCTTATCCCTACGCGCCTCCTCGTAGAAGGTCTGCGCAGCGTCAATCAACTCATCGATGGCTTCCATACTTTTCTCCTTGTGCCTCCACGGAAGGCCGCTCCCCCTCAAGACCTGCATTGTTTGAGCGGTGCCTCTCTGGGCGCGAATTCCGATGCGGCAGATCAACCACCACATCGAGCAGCCACGCGACCCGGCCTCCCAAGCCTCGTTGAGCAACACTGCTTTATTTTCCGATAACCATACCGCACGGAGCCGACACGACGCTGCCATTTGGAAGGCGCAACTCAGCATCGTCGGTCCCTAACGTTCCGGGAGAGCTCTCGTTCCCACCTCTCACGACGAGGCCTGGGCTGGGCATGCACATCCGTGCGGTTTCGGGAATGCGGGTGGGAGGATGTGCGTGATAGTTGCGCAGCATTCTTAGTGTTTCGTATCGGTTCTGCGCGTACTCTGAAACAGTAGGGCGCGCCTCCAAGGACGGGGGTACGCCGCAGGGCACCTCACCGTGGAGGAGTACAACGCCATGACGGTTCCACCATTGTTCGACCACCTCGACATCGATGACGAGGATCAGCTGCGGCGCGACACCGCGCTTCAGGAGGCAGAGCTCGAGGCCACGGCCGGGCCAGGGGTTGATGACGACATGCGCTCCGCGCGAGCCCATCCCCGGCTTCGGGCCTGGCTGCACGTCGAGCCGTTCTATTGGACGATGCGCGTCGTCTACGTGTGCCTCGCCGCCGGAGCCGTCTTTGCCGTCTACATCAACGGGGTCGCTGAAGGCTGGTGGCACGCCTGGGGCGAAAAACCCAGCGTCGCAGCCACGACCCCCGCCACCCAGCCCACACCCGCACCAACAGTGTCGAGCGAGGCGGCCATGTCGGGCGGCTACCAGATCGGCCCAGACGGAGTCCTCGTACGCCCCGCCCAATACGCCGCAGACACCTACACCAAACCCGAACTCCCCGACGAAGCCAAGGAAAACACCGAACGCGGAGCAGAACTCGCCGCAGAGTACGTCGTCGAGACACTCACATACGCGTGGAATACCGGTGATACTCAGCCCTTCGCTGACATCACCGAAGCTGGAGAGAGCTTTCGGGAGACCTACATCGGAAATATTCACAATCTCTATGCACACGGATGGATGTATGACAACAGCACAACCATTACAGGGATCGTATCTGTAGAACCAGTTACAGACGATAAATGGGGAGCTCAGGAAGGAACTATTGGCATCATATTTAAAGCTACAACCAACAATGGGACTGCTTGTGTTGGGCAGCGGATTATTAAAAGCGATACTTCATTCGATGTGACTCTATTGTTCTTTATGACATGGAAAGATGACCATTGGACAGTTACTGGAGGAAGTGTTTCCCGAGATGGACAATAATAAGCTTGCGGTCGTCAGTATCATTGTCCTTGCAGCTGCAATATCGCATATCAACACTGGCATAGCGATTGCTGACAGCAACACTGGCCTTCCAACCGATTCTTGCGCAGATGCCTTCGGTTCACAACTCGGATTCTGCGCAGAAGGCAAAAATGATACTGCAAACGTATATCTTCAGGAACAGCAGCAAAATCAGAATTCCACCGCACAACCACCACTCGATTACCCATGGCTCTTAGGTGACCAAAGGATCTACTTTACTGCTGAAGGAAACACTACTGCGACTGCCACCTCTTACAGGGATGCTGCGCGTTGTAAGAACGTGTACGTGAACAAGGCTCCTAACAGCCCCACGGTTTCCGACGACGACACTGTCGATAACTGCCCGCTTCCAGCAGACCCCGAGGGAGGCTCCGATCAGGACCCCGGCCGCATCCCCACCACACGCGACATCCTCTACCTGGCCGCCGCCACCATCCACCCAAACGGTGCCGGCTTGCATAAGCGCCCCTCGAGGACGTCATACACGAACAAGTACGTCCCCACGCTCGTGGCGGCCACCCATCCGACCCAAACCCACACGATCAATCTGCTGGGACACGACATCACCGTCACCCTGACCGCCACGTCCTACACGTGGAGTTGGGGAGACGGCACCCCGGACCTGACCACGACCTCGCCGGGAATGCCCTGGCACAAGGGCATGGACCCCAACAAGGACCCCAGGCTCATCCGCCACTACTACACCCCGCCCAACGGGTGGCGCTCACGCTTCGACGGACCCTACCCCGACGCCACCCGCACCATCACGCTGACCACCACGTGGAGTGGCACGGCCACCAACCCCTTCACTGGAGAGACCCAAACCATCAACGGCCTGGTCACCACCAAAGAAACAACCGGCCCCTTCCCCCTCAACCACCTCATCGTCTCCAACACCGACACCTGGGAAGAAAAACAAGGCCACTAAACACACTGAGGCCCCAGCCCACCACCGTGGACTGGGGCCTCAGCGTCAATGTTTCACGTGAAACAATCACGGGCACCCCGCGCTCAAGCAGTCACCCCGCCCTCGCGCAGACTCACCCCCGCCTCTCGCGCAATGTCCGCGCGAGGAGGCCGTGCCTCGGCGCGAAGACCCAGGCGAGGCAGAAGCATGCAGTGAGCACCAGGACGATCGTGGCGCCCGTGGGCACATCCAGCGCCCACGACAGGTACAGGCCGACCAGGCCCCCGGAAGCCCCAATAAGAGGAGCAAGGATCATCATCGTCCCCAGGCGGTCGCATAAGAGCCGCGCGGTGGCCGCGGGGGTCACCAACAAAGCCAGCACCAGGACATTGCCGATCGTCTGCACGGAGATAACGACGGCCAGTGCCACGGCGACATACAGGGACAGATCGGCAGCGAGCACGTGCACGCCCGCCGCCCGCGCGCTCTCGCGGTCCAGGGTCACCGCGACGATGGGCCGGTGCGCCAGGAACAGCATGAGGAGCACAAACAACGCGCCAGCCAGCACCACGGGCACATCCGACGCCGGGATGCCCGTGATCGACCCGAAGAGGAAGTCCTGCAGGCTCCCCGCGTACCCGGGCGCCCGCGCGATGATCGCGACGCCGAGCGCAAACGCGCCCACGAAGAGCACGCCGATGACAGAGTCCTCCTTGAGCCGCCGATTCTGCGCCAACAGGGCGACCAGCACGGCGGTGACGACGCCCGCGAGCGCGCCGCCGAACACCAGGGACCCGCCGCACACGAAGGCGATCGCCAGGCCGGGGAACACGGAGTGCGCGACCGCGTCACCGATGAACGCCATGCCGCGCAGGACGACGTGCACGCCGACGCTACCGCACACGAGCGCGGCGACGACCGCGATCAGCAGCGCGCGCGGCAGGAACGCCAGCGCGGGATTCGTCAGGTCGCGGAAGAAGTCGTAGGGGCTCAGGAAGTCCGCCGCCGCGGCGAGGCCACCCCCGGCCGCGTGGATCACGGTGCTCATGCGCGCACTCCTAGGGCGTCGAGGATCGGGTTGTCGGGTCGCACGTCGAAGGCGCGGATCCACGGGTCGGCGTCGGCGAGCTCGTCGGGCCGCCCGGACGCGACGATCGTGCGCCGCAGCAGGTACAGGCGGTCGCAGCCGGCGCGCGCGCCGATGAGGTCGTGCGTGGTCATGAGGAGGGCCCGGCCCCCGTCCGCGAGCGCGCGGAACAGGTCCATGAGCATCTCCTGCGTGGGCATGTCGAGGCCGGTGAAGGGCTCGTCGAGGAGCAGCACGGCGGGCCGGATCGCGAGGGCTCGGGCGACGAGGACGCGCTGGCGCTGCCCTCCGGACAGCTCGCCGATGGGACGCTTGGCGAGGTCGCGCATGCCGACGAGGGAAAGGGCCTCCTCGACCGCGCGGAAGTGCGGGGTCCGAGCGCGCCCGAGCAGGCCTCGTCGCACGGTGACGGCCTGCAGGACGGCGTCGCGCACGCTGATCGGGAAGTCCCACGCGAACTCGTGCCGCTGCGGCACGTACCCGATCGCGCCGTCGGTCTCGACGCTGCCGCTGGAGGGGATGAGCCCCAGGATCGAGCGGATCAGCGTGGTCTTCCCGGCGCCGTTGGGTCCGATGAGGCCGACGAGCTCCCCGGCCTCGACCTCCAGGTCGACGCCTTCGAGGACGCTGCGCCCGCCCAGGGACGCGCCCAGTCCGGTGACGCGCAGCTGGCTCACTGCTCCCCTCCCCGATCGGCGAGGCCGGGGCCGTTAGCGCTCTCGCCCGCGTCGGGTGTACCGGCACTGGGGGACGAGGCCGGGGCCGCTTTCCTGCTTCCCTCACCCTTCGCGGTGGGCAGGGGCGCTAGGAGGGAGTCGGCCTCGGCGATGGCGGCGGCCTGTTCGGCGCGGCTGCGGCGCGAGCGCGCCACGACGAGCGCGCCGATCACGAGGAGGGACGCCGCGGCGACGGCGATGATCGCGAGGAAGGCCCAGTCGGGCAGCCCGCCCGACGCGGCTCCCGAAGCAGAAGAAGAGGACGCGGGGTCAGCGGCCCCGGAAGCCGCGGGCGCGGCGCCAGAGGAAGAAGCGGACGCCCCCGCCGAAGCAGCATCAGCAGCGGCGGGCGCGGCCATGGCCAGGGCCTCGGACGCGGAGGCGGCGTCACCGACGGCAAAGCGCAGGGTCGTGGAAGCGCTGACGGCCTCGCCGGCGGTGGTCGTGCCCAGGAAGGTTACGGTCGCCGTGTAGGTGCCGGGCGCGGAGAACGCCCAGTTGGCGTGCACGTGCGTGCCCGAGTCGATCCACACGTCGCCGGGCGCCGCGCCCGAGTCGGCGAGCAGGAGGGGCTTGCCGAAGGTGCCGGACTGCAGGAACAGCCACGCGCGGCCGGGGCCGCTCACGGGGCCGACGCGCATGGTGAGGCCACGGTCGATGGTGGCCGTGACGGCGGGGTCCTGCGTGTTCCAGCCGAGCCACACGACGTTCGGGTTCTGCGTCTGGGGAACGACGTACACGGGCTTGCCCGCGACGTCGGCCAGGAAGGGGTAGTCGGCGGAGTCGGGCGCGGTCATGACGGCCGCATCGCTCACCCGCAGGACGGTCTGGTTGGGGTCGCGCCACACGGCGCCGCTCTCGGCGTCGTGGCGCAGGCCGGCCCGCCACTGCCCGTCAATCAGCCGGGGGCCGAGGTCGACGTGCCCAACGCTGATCTCGCTGGCCTCATTCGACCATTCCTCGTGCGCGGCGACGCTCTGCGCGAGGTCGGGGTCGGGACTCGGGTCAGCAAAAGAAGAGGGCGCGCCCGCGATGACGAGGAAGGCCGACACAAGCAGAGCGCTCAGCGACATCCCGAGGCGCGCGAAGCGCGACGAGGTGCTGGAAGGCCTCCGGCTAGCCCCGGGGGAGGCGGCGGGGCCTAGCCGGGCTTCGAGCTGTGATGCCCGCCCGCTCGATCCCGTGGCCATCGGCAAGGCCTGGCCGGGCTTGCGGAAAGGCCTCCGGCTAGCCCCGGGGGCGGCGGCAGGGCCTGGCCGGGCTTCGAGATCGACCACTCCGAGCGAAGCTCGTGTGTGGCGATCTCGCGGGCGGGCCGCCGCCACCGGGGCGTAGAGCCGGCGGCCGTCCTCGCGGGCGGGCCGCCGCCCACGGGACGGCAAGAAAGCGGGCGGGCAGGCCACACCTCGGCCGGCAGCAGACAGGGCAGAGAAGGGTATCATGGCATCTCCTTGCCGCCCAGGCAGCGTGCCAGTGAGCGGGCGTTGTGTTCCATCATGTCGATATAGGTGGGTGCTTGGTCGTCGAGGGTGTCGCCGTACAGGGGGCAGATGTCCACGCCCGCGTCGGTGGCGGCGGTGCGCAGGGTGGAGCGGGTGCGCGCCAGGTTGGGTTCGAGGAACACCGCGGGGATCGAAGAGTCGGACAGGGTGGCCTGGAGTTTGATCCGGTCGGCGATGGAGGGCTCGACGCTGGGGTTGGGTGCGACGAATCCGGCGACGGTGAGCCCGTAGGCGTTCGCCAGGTACGCGTACGCGTCGTTGGTGGTGACGAGTTTGCGGCGCTCGTCGGGGATGGACGCGATGGTCGAGGCGACGGTGGCGTCGAGCTCGTCGAGGCGCGTCAGGTAGGCGGCTGCGTTGGCCCGGTAGGTGGCTTCGCCGTCGGGGTCGACGGAGATCAGCGAGTCGCGGATGACGCGCACGTACGCTTGGGCGTTGTGGACGTCGTGCCACAGGTGGGGGTCGATGTCGCCGTGTACGTGCTTGCCGAGGACGGCCTGGGGCAGCATGTAGACGTTCGCGCCGGGCTCGCCGATGAAGCGGAACGAGGCCTCCCCGGGGATCGTGGTGAGCGCGCGGGTGGGCACTTCGATGACGACGTGGTCGAGGTCGGTGCATTCCATGGTGGAGGCGACGGCCGCCGCGGCGCTGGATGCGCCGACGCAGGGGGTCGAGGCCTCGTCCCCGCTGAGAGCGCCGGCGTCGGAGGCGAGTTCGACGCGCTTGGTGGTGAGGTTGACGGTGATGTCGGCGTGGCCGGCGGACAGGACGCGGCGACCTTCGGCGGCGGCGATGTCCTCGGGCGGGGTGCCGACAGCGAAGACGGCGGTCCCTTCCCCGACGCTGACCGGCGTGGCGCCGGGGGTGGTACGCAGGTTGGCGCGGAAGTGGACGCGGTACACGCCAGGCTGAGTAAACGCCCAGCTCATGTGCTGGTGGGCGTCGGCGGGCAGCTGCGCGGTGTCGGTGTCGTATCCGCCTGCGGCGTTGAAGCCGTCGGAGGTCGCGAAGGCGATCTCGGGCTGCCCGAACGACGTGGTGAGGTATGCGGCGGCCTGGCCGGGCCCGTCGACGCCGGTGGTCGTCAGGTCAATCTGCGAGGCGCGGGTGGCCCCCATGTCGGCGCCGTCGCCCCACACGCGCATGCCGAGCCACGGGGTATCAAGCGCGCGGTCTTCGACGAGGGGGAGGATGGTGGCGCCGTTCTTGGCGGCCTCCTCGGCGACGGAGACGGAGCGCGAGCCGGCGGGCAGGTTGGAGTCGAGGGCACGGATGAGGGCGTGTTCCTCGAGCATGAGGTAGTTGGAGAAGGCGACGTCCGCGTAGGCAACATCGCGGATGGTGCGCAGGGAGGGTTCCCACGAGTGCGGGTCTGCACCGTTGGGCACCATCTGGGTGACATGGGCGCGGTCTCCGGCGACGTTGCGCACGAGGTCGGCGAGGATGCCGGTCGTGGCCACGACGCGCAGTTCACCGTCGGATGCTGGGTCGGGCGAGGGCGCGCACCCTGCCAGGGTCGCCGTGAGCGCTAACGTCGAGGCGGCGAGCACACACCCACTCCCCCGCCACCCACGAGAGGGGAGGCGGGGGATGAAGGAGAGTCGGCCTCGTGAATGAGGAGTCACGACTGTGCGCGCAGGTTGCGGCGGCGTCCGATCGCGCCCACCCACACGCAGGCCGCGCCCGTGAGCGCCCACGTCAGGGAGACGACGGTCAGCGGGATAGTGTCGGCGCCGGTGGTGGCCAGGGACAGGTCGCAGTCCTTGCCGGAAGCGGTGCGGCCGACGACCTGGGAGACCATGGGTCGCCCGTTCGGGCCGGTCGTGCCCGTGGCGGTGAGCTCGCCGCCGGAGCCGAAGCCGCTGCCCGCGAGCGCCGCGCCGTTGGGGGTAACGCGCATGGAGATGGTCAGCGTGTAGGTGCCGGGCGCGGTGAACACCCAGTTCTGGTGGGCGTGCGTGTTGGCGCCGAGCGTGTAGCCGGTGCCCGGGCCGTCGAAGACGTGCTCGCCGACGCCGGAGCCGAGCGCGCCCGCGTTGAAGACGGCGACGCGCCCCGGGCCCTCGACGGCGTCGAGGGTGAACTGGACGGGGCCGGTCGTGCCGGTGACGATTTCCTCGCGCTGGGAGTTCAGGCCCAGCCAGGGCACGCCCGCGATCTGGGTGGAGGGGATCAGCCAGACGCTGGAGCCGGGGGTGGCAACGAAGCCGAGGTCGGCGGGCGCGGTGATGCGCGCAGCGTCACCGAGGGCGAAGGTCAGGGACGAGGGGTCGACCCACTGGGCGGGCTGGCTGCGGTCGTCCTTGACGCGGGCGACGAGGGTGCCATTTTCGATGGCGGGGCCCAGGTCGAAGTGGCCGTCAGTGGCGTTGCCGGAGGCGCCGTCGCCGACGCTCACGGTCACGGTCGTGCGCGCGGTGTTCGCGGGCGCGCTGTTCGAGGCCAGGGTGGCGGCCTCGGCTTCGGTGGCCTCGCGGGTGACGCGGGTGGCGACGCAGCGCTCACCGCCGGTCGCGCCCGAGGTGGTGTGCGCGCCCGAGGAGGGGGCAGGGTTCGCGCCGCCGGTCGTGCCGGTGGTTCCCGTCGTTCCCGTTGTGTCAGCGGAGGGGGCACTGGGCGTTCCCGTGGCACCGCCCTCACCCTGGTCCTGGGCTGCCTGGTTGTTCGTGTTGTTCACGGAGCCGGGGCCCACGCCGGGGGCGGGGGCGGGCTGCGCCTGGTCGGTCGAGGGGGCCGCTCCGGACTCGGCGAGGCACGAGGCCTCGTCGGCGACGTCGATCGTGTAGGTATGGACCGCGGACTGGGCGTTGGCGGCGCCGGTGTTGCCGGGGGTCCACGCGCTGGCCTGGACGGTCAACGTGTAGCGGCCGGCACGCGTGAAGAGCCAGTTGACGTGCTTGTGGGCGGCGTAGGGCTGGTCGATGTCGTCGCCGCCCGGCGCTAGGTCGAAGCTGCCGTCATTGGTGACCGCCTTGGTGCCCTCGGTGAGGCTGGAGGTGAAGGCGTAGATACGGCCGTCGGCGGGACCCGTGTAGGAGATGTGGAAGCGCGCGGCGCCGTATCCGCCGGCCGCAACGCCCAGGGTGTCCCATCCGGGCCACAGCACGGTGGCCTGGTTGTCACCGGACTGGCCAAGCAGGTACGCGGCGGTGGGAGCTCCGGTCGCCTGGCTGACGTCGGTGGGGATCTGGGTGAGGGTGGACTTGTTGACGGTGAGCAGGGTCTGCTCGGGCTCGCGCATGACGCCGGAGCCGGTGGCGTCCTCCTTGATGCGCAGGGTGAGCGCGCCGGAGGCGTCGGAGGTCAGGTCGAAGATGTCGGCGTGGCCACGGTCCAGGGTGGCCGTGGTGCCTGCGGGGGCGGTGCGCATGACGGCGCACGTGCTCGCGCCCATTTCGGACGAGGCCGGGGCTGCGTCGGTCGTTGCGGCGTCGGCCTCGGTGGAGTTCGTGGCTGCGTCGGTCGCTACCGCGTCCGCTGTGTCGAGGCCGACGGTGGCCTCGTCGGCGGCGTGTGCCGCTCCGGGCACGAGGAAGGAGGCGGCCGCGAGGGCCATGACGGCGAAAGCCCGGGCCGCGCGGCCCGGGTTCCGGTGCTTCGTGGGGTTCATGGAGGGAGTCCTCTAGGTGCTTCGCACGTGAATATGAATGAGAATCGTTATCATTCTAATATCATGGCCCATGTCGCGCAAAGTTCCGCGATCCGAAATCCCAGATCGATACCTATAACCGTGACCACTCCCCATCACCATGATCACGGCCGACAGCCGTGATGACGGCCTGGAGAGGTCTGGCTTTTTCGGACCGTTTGTTTTGAGAGGGTTGTTCTGAGTAGTCCCGGCTGCTTGTGGCCGGCCAGCTTCGATGACGGCCAGCTTCGATGACGCCGTGAAACCTCGGGAAACACCTCTCCCCCACCTCAATTTCGCATGCAATTCCCCCACCACTCTTTCAAACTTTGAAATCGGATCGTTGAAATTCCGCGGTTTTCTGGACGTTGTGAATTTGTCTGATGACCGAATTGCATGCGAAATTGGGGAGAGCTCCGGATCGATGTCAGTGCTTCGCCAGGTAATGTCAGTGCTTCGCCAGGTACTGCGCAGATCCCACAACTCGTTCTCACAGTCCCCCACTTCGCCGTCGCCATGCCCCTCGCAGACCCAGGTCGCACAAACACCTCACCCGCACGATCTTCGCCGAACATCCATACCCCCGGTCAGGACCTCACCCGTCGACTGACGAACTCACACGGACCGGCATCGAAACTTCTAAAACTTCGCCATCAATGCACGAGCGAAGCCGATGATGCGCACCAATTGTGACGGCCTGCGCACGCTCGTTCGGATCGTGTGCACGCAGCCACTTTGCTTTGCAATTACTTGGTTTTCGCTGCGATCTAAATTACTGGCCGATCGGTTGAATGCATGTTTTGGCAGGGATAAACTATAACCATCAAGCGCCTGACAAAGCTGCCAAGCTCGCCAGGCGCTTTTCTTGTTTGAAACGCAGGGTCGCGCCGACGCCACCCGCGTTGGCACACTCCACGTACGAGACCGCCGGGCGATCCCCGGCCTCGTCAAACAGGGAATCAACACAACATACGATCCCACGAGGAGTTCACTCATGTTCTCGACCATCGACGTCATGGTTGCCCAGGCTCACATCGATCAGCTCAACGAGCTCGCCGACGCCAAGCACCTGGTCAAGGCCGACCGCCACTGAGCGAATTCCGGCTCCGCCGGACTTCCACGCAAGTCCGCAGACCCGCGAGGGCTGCGGACTTTTTGTATACCGAGACGGGCACGAGGCACCACTCCCCCACGTCGCTTTCGGACAACGAGTCGACGCGCCGAGCGAAGCTCGCGGCGCGGACGGCTCGCGGGCGGGCCGCCGGCCACGGGCACACCCAGCAGCCCGGCCCACAGCAAGCAGCCCGGCACCCACAGCGGCCGGGGCCTCCAGCGCCCGGAACACCGACCGTCCACAACCAATGTTTCACGTGAAACATCTGCCCATCCACCGGCCCCGTTACCCCGTATCGCCCGGAAAGTGGCACACTTGACCTATACGGTTATACGTAAGTTCACGCAAGACTTCATGCAAAGGATGGCATGCCTTGACTCAGCCTTCTACCAATGGCGGCACCCCGGCCTCGTCCGGCCGGACCCCCGCGCAGGGAAACCGCCTCGACCCCTGGTACGACGTCTACGCGGACCGCGCCCACAACCTGCGCGCATCCGAGATTCGAGCTCTCTTCTCCGTCGTGTCGCGTCCCGAGGTCGTCTCCCTCGCAGGCGGCATGCCGAACCTGAAGGACCTGCCCCTCGATAAGCTGGCGGCATCCGCGGAGAAGCTGGTGCGCAACCACGGCGCGCAGGCCATGCAGTACGGCAGCGGCCAGGGCTGGGAGGTGCTGCGCGAGCGCATCACCGAGGTCATGGGCTACGACGGCATCGTCGGCGCCGACCCGGACGACGTGGTGGTCACGACGGGTAGCCAGCAGGCGCTCGACCTCGTCACCGAGCTTTTCGTGAACCCGGGCGACGTCATCCTCGCCGAGGCCCCCTCCTACGTGGGTGCTCTGGGCGTGTTCCGCGCGCGCCAGGCCGACATCGTGCACGTGCCCATGGACGAGCACGGCATCATTCCCGAGGCCCTGGAAGAGACGATCCGCAGCGTGCGCGCCTCGGGCCGGACTATCAAGTTCATCTACATCATTCCGAACTACCACAACCCCGCCGGCGTCACGCTGTCCGCCGAGCGCCGCCCGATCATCGCCGCGATCTGCCTGCGCGAGCATGTTCTGATCGTCGAAGACAACCCCTACGGCCTGCTCGGCTTCCACAGCGACCCGCTGCCGGCCATTGCCTCGTACAGCCCCGACGGCGTCGTCTACCTGGGTTCGTTCTCGAAGATGTTCGCCCCCGGCTTCCGCATCGGCTGGGCGTACGCGCCGCACGCGATCCGCGCGAAGCTGGTCCTGGCGCTCGAGTCCGCGATCCTGTGCCCGTCGATGGTGGGCCAGATGGCGATCGCCGACTACCTGAGCAACTACGACTGGTACGGCCAGGTGAAGTCCTTCCGCTCGATGTACGCGGAGCGTTGCCGCGCGATGCTCACCGCGCTCGAGGAGTTCATGCCGTCGTGCACGTGGACGGTCCCCGACGGCGGCTTCTACACGTGGGTGACGCTGCCCGAGGGCCTCGACGCGAAGGCCATGCTGCCTCGCGCCGTGCGCGCGCAGGTCGCGTACGTGTCCGGCACGGCGTTCTACTACGACGGCTCGGGTTCGAACCACATGCGCTTGTCGTTCTGCTACCCCACTCCCGAGGAGATCCGCGAGGGCGTGCGTCGCCTGTCGACGGTCGTCAACGCGGAGAAGGAAATCGTCGACATGTTCGGTACCGCCTCGGGCAACGAGGCCGGGGCCGGGTCCGACCGCTAACAGTTACCTGAGGAGATACCCCCATGGCTACCAAAGTTCTGATTATCGCCGGCGGTCTGACGCATGAGCGTGACGTGTCGGTTCGTTCGGGTCGTCGCGTCGCGAACATCTTGACGCAGTTCGGCTACGAGGTCCTCATTTCCGACGTTGATGCATCCCTCGCCGAGGCGATCGAGTCATTCTCCCCCGACGTCGTGTGGCCGCTGGTCCACGGTTCGATCGGCGAGGACGGCTCCCTGCAGTCCTTCCTGGAGTCCGTGGGAATCCCCTTCGTGGGCTCCTCTTCGGTGCAGGCGATGCTCGCCTCGAACAAGCCCACGGCGAAGGCTCTGCTGGGCTCTGCGGGGCTCGCGACGCCCGGTTGGGTCACGCTGCCGCAGGCGATTTTCCGCCAGCTGGGCGCCTCGCACGTGCTCTCCGCTCTCGAGGGCTCGGTGTCCTTCCCCGTCGTTATCAAGCCGACGGATGGTGGTTCTGCGCTCGGTATTTCGACCGCGAAGGACGCGAAGAGCCTGCGCCGCGCGATGGTGGACGCCTTCGCTTACGGCCAGCGCCTGATGGTCGAGCAGCGTATCGACGGGCGCGATGTGGCCGTGTCCGTCGTCGACCTGTGGGATGGTCCTCAGGCGCTGCCCCCAGTGGAAATCTCGACGGATCGCGGCCGCTACGACTACGACGCGCGCTACACGACGGACGAGACCGAGTACTTCGTGCCGGCGCGTCTTTCCGACGAGATCCTGGCGGACCTCCAGGCCGCGGCCGTCGAGGCCCACACGACGCTGGGTCTGCGCGACCTGTCCCGCATGGACTTCGTGGTTGACGACGAGGGCACCTGCTGGTTCATCGATGCGAACGTCGCCCCCGGCATGACGGACACGTCGCTCCTCCCCCAGGCTGCCGATGCCCTCGACGATTCGTCGTTTGCGCAGCTGTGTGCCGACATCGTCGACTTCGTGGCCGGCGGCCGCGACGTACACAGCGTTGACTACGTCATCGACGAGGAAGGCACCGGCGTCATCATCTCCGAGGAGGACGAGGAAGCCGCGGCCACCGAGGAGTAACCCGCTCATTCATCGCACTGTGGGCCCGGGAGTATGAACCTCCCGGGCCCACATGTTTCACGTGAAACAATCGCCAGTCCATCGCACAATGCAACGACGGACACGCTCTATCACCGACCGATTGTGGCGCCCACAATCGGTGAATTCGAGCCAAATAAAGTGAGGACATCTCAGCTGCCCGAAGGGGCTGCCTAATGTCCTCACTGTAGGGCGCTGCGGCTGTCCGACGCTGACGCGTATAGGGTGGACTGCCTTCTGACCCCTACCAGCGCTAGCGTAGCACATGTAGGGTACGCTCCGGGTCCACGGTGGTATGACGTTCGCGCACACTTTTGAGCACGCGGCCAACGTTGTTTCACGTGAAACATTGTCTGCCTCCGCCAAGCGGGCTAATCCCGCCGGCGATCATTCGTGAAAGGTAGTGCTACACACCGATGAGAGCACACAATTGAGTGAAATTTTCGTTCTCTGTACGGCTCTGTGTCGTTCTGAGCGATCCGACTAATAGCTCGCCTCGCCGATACAGAGGCTCTCAGAAAAGAAAACCAAGCTCCTTCAGACGCTTCTCCGCGTCCTCCGCACCCTTCCAGACGATGCCTCGGGCACCGAGTAGCTCGGCCGCACGCACATTCTCGCGACGGTCGTCGATGAACGCGACGTTCTCGTGGGGAACATCGAGGCGCCCAAGCACGTCTCGGTAGATGCCGCGCGACGGCTTGCAAATGCCGTGATCACAGGAGAAGGCAAAGAAGTCGAAGAGACTCCCCCACTCCGAGCGACGGATCGCCTTAGCGATCGGATACGGAGCGTTCGACAAAATACCGACGCGCACTGCCTGCCTACGCAGTTGGCGCACCAAACCAAGCGTGGCCTCGTTCGCTTTCGCCATCCGTGACGCATCCAGAGCAACGAGCTGCTTCAAGAGAGCATGAGATGGCTCCGGCTGCCCGCAATCACCAGCAATACGATCCCAGAACTCACGATCAGACATGCCCGCGTCGTACTCTCCGCGGTGTGCCCACATCGCCTGATCGACGAGCGACGTGAGGCCTCGTGAGTCGTCGCCGAACAACTCGGCGATTGCGTGCGGGTCCGGATGGGCGTCGACGAGGACTCCACCGACATCGAAAAGCACGGTGCGCGAACTGCCTTGGGCGTTCATGCCTTTCGCTCCTTCTGGTACTGCGAGGGCCCGACGACGGACCCTTAAAGGTAGTTTAAGCGTAAATTCAGCCAAAGATTAGGCCAGGAAATGTCATATAAAGAACATACCGCGCCTGATCTGCGGAAAGAATTATGAAGTTTGATCAGTGAAGAATAAGGTCTGCAATTCGCTGAAGATCATCAGATCCCGCGAATTCGATGACGATTCGCCCCTTCTTACGCCCCTCCGTGATAGTCACGCGCGTATCGTACGCGTCGGCCAGGGCCGACACGACGCTCTCACCCAGCGGCGACAGTGGACGCTGCTGGCGGGCGCGCGGACGGGGCGTTGCCTTCGCCTTTCCGAGGCGGACAATCTCTTCGGTGGTACGCACGGAGAGACCCTCGGCGACGATGCGCTCAGCCAGCCGTTCCATCTCCTCTGCCGTCGACAGGGACAGCAGAGCGCGGGCATGGCCCGCTGTGATGACCTGAGCGGCCACCTTCTTTTGGACGGACGGGGGGAGCTTGAGCAGGCGCAGGGTGTTGGCAATCTGCGGGCGCGAGCGGGCGATTCGCTTGGCGAGCTCTTCCTGAGTCGCTCCGAAATCCGCCATGAGCTGCTGATATGCACTCGCTTCTTCCAACGGGTTGAGCTGGGCCCGGTGGAGGTTTTCCAAGAGCGCGTCACGGAGCAGGTCCCCGTCGTCCGTCTCTCGGATGATTGCCGGAATCGTGGTTTCGCCGGCGAGCTCGGAGGCACGCAGGCGGCGCTCACCCATGATCAGCTCGTAGCGTGCATCGGGTTTCTCGGCGAGGAACTCCTGAAGCTTCTCGGATCGACCCGTTGCGGGGATGCTACGAACGACGACGGGCTGAAGAACGCCCACCTCCTTGATGGAGGCGGAGAGTTCCTTCAGATCGTCCTCATCGAAGACCTCGCGAGGCTGCTTCGTATTGGGAACGATCTGATCGATCGCAATTTCAGCGAAGGAAGCACCGGGAACCGGAAGCAGTTCATGATCGGTGGATGTTTCACGTGAAACATCCTGGTCCGCATGAGTATCGGCGGCACCACCGGGAGCCGTCGAAACAGGTTGACGCGCCGCACTCGCCCGGGAATCTGAGCCATTGATTCCACCACCGAGGCCACTGCGAGAGCCGCCTGCGCGTCGTCCACCTGCCGCCTCGACGGACGGCATGGTCGGGCGCTTCTTCTTCGACGAGGCGGTGGCACGCTTGGGCTGGAGAAGATCCTTCGCGGATCCTCCCCTCTTGCCGGCGGAGCTACCTTCGGGGAAGAACACGTCCAGGGGACGGGACGGGGTGGAGGGTGCGGCTTGCGGCGTCTGCTCACTAGCCTGAGGAATCAGGGCCCCAAGACCCCGGCCGAGACCGGAATGCTTGCGAGCGCCCTTACGGCCCTCAGACTTCGATGATGCATCCGCCATTGCAATACTCCTTCAATTGCGTCGGTTCATTGTTTCACGTGAAACAATGCCATGGGATCACCTAGTGAGCGTCGTTCGTCACTTTGCTGCACCAATGGTCACACACTCTGACTAATACGTGCCGATCTGCGGAAACATGCGGAAAACTCCGTATGTTTCACGTGAAACAACCACTATCCAGCTGCGGAAAGGCGCTGACACAGCTCCAGCGCGGCCTTACGATACGCGATCGCACCAACGTTGCGCGGGTCGTAGGTGATGACCGTCTGGCCGTAGCTCGGAGCCTCGGAAATGCGCACGGAACGCGGAATGACAGTCTCAAATGTCTGCTCGGGGAAGTGGGAGCGCACCTCGCTCTCGACCTCCTCGGACAGCCGCGTGCGCTTGTCCGCCATCGTCAGGAGCATGCCCGACACACGCAGGCCAGGGTTGAGATCCACGCCAATGCGCTCGACCGTGTTCCAGAGCTGGCTCAGGCCCTCGAGTGCGTAGTACTCGGCCTGAATCGGGATCATGACCTCGTCCGCGGCCACCATGACGTTCAAGGTCACGAGGCCGAGGGACGGCGGGCAGTCGATCAAGACGATGTCAATGTCCTGATGCTCGGCGACGTACTCACGCAGAGCATCTCGCAAGCGGTATTCGCGCCGGTCGACGTCAACGAGTTCGATCTCGGCACCAGACAGGTCGATCGTGGCCGGGCAGACGAGGATCCCATCGATATCGGGGCACGGCTGCACGACGTCCGCGACGCTGGCACCGCCGATGATGACGTCGTACGTGGAGGGCGTACCGGCCGGGTGCGGGACACCGAGAGCGCTGGACGCGTTACCCTGGGCGTCGGCGTCAACAACGACCACCGACAAGCCACCAATCGCGAGGCCCGCCGCGATGTTCACGGCCGACGTCGTCTTACCGACGCCCCCCTTCTGGTTCGCAACGGCAATAATGCGCGTGTGATCGGGGCGCGGGAATGTCGCGCGCTCGAGCATGGCCAGATCGTGCAGGTTGCGCTCGATCTGAGTCGACAGAGGGGTGTTGTTGGTACTCACGTGACACCTTCCTAGATACTGCCCCTAGTTTACGGGGAGACGCACACACTTCCAGCACGAAAGGCCCGTGATGCATCGAGGTGCACACAATCCCACTGACACGCGCGATAGCAGTGCAAAAACTCTTCTGTAGGATCGATTCTCCCGGCCGTCAATAAAAGCCAGACGAACCGTCAATCGAGGGAATCGATCTGACGGAACAACACGCCATTGTGTCCTGCGTCACTATATAAGGAGAGCACCGCAGCAACCGCCGCGACGCTCCCCTCCACCCACTCGGGGACGCGCTACTTGATACGCGTGCACACCACCACGTACGTGGATTCGTCCTCCATGATGGAGGGCACCTCGTGGATCTCGGCGCGCAGGTGGTGACGACGCAGCTCGGCCGAGGCCTCGTCCACCTCGATCGGAGCGCGGCGACCCTTGAGGGCCACGAGCGATCCGCCGGGGGCGATGAGCTTAGACGTCATGCGCACGAGCTTGCTCATGTTGGCGACGGCGCGGGCGGTGACCACGTCGGCCTTGCCCTTGCCGCGCAGCTCCTCGGCGCGCGCCTGGTGGATCGTCACGTTGTCGAGGCCGAGGTCCTCCACGACGTCCATGAGCCACTCGACGCGGCGCGCCATAGGCTCGGCCAGGTGCACGTCGAGCTCGGGGCGGCACGCAGCGATCACGATGCCGGGCAGGCCGGAGCCGGAGCCGACGTCGAGGACCTGGCGGCCGTCCTTGCGCGGCATGAAGTCCAGCACGGCGGCGGAGTTGACGATGTGGCGCGACCAGATGCGCTCCATGTCGCGAGGGCCGAGGAGGCCGCGGATCTCGCCCTCCTCCTCGAGCATGCGCGCGTACTCGGCGACCTCGGCGAAGGCCGGTCCGAAGAACTCGCGGACGGCCGACGTGGGCTCTTCTGGGACGAAGGGGTCGCCGACCTGGCGACCCCTTCCCGTCCCGTTCGGGTTCTCACTCACCGTCGGATTCCTCGGGGAGGATGACGACGCGGCGGTGGGGCTCGGCACCCTCGGACTCGGAGGTGAGGCCCTCGTCGGCGACCACGTCGTGGCACACCTTGCGCTCGAACGGGTTCATGGCGTCGAGCTTGACGGCCTCGCCGGTGGCGCGCACGCGGGCGATGGCCTCGCGGGTGATGTCCTGGAGTTCTTCCTTGCGCTCGGCGCGGAAGCCGGCGATGTCGAGCATGAGGCGCGAGCGCTCGCCGGTCTCGGTCTGGACGGCCAGGCGGGTGAGCTCCTGGAGGGCGTCCAGGACCTCGCCGTCCTCGCCCACGAGGCGGTCGAGGGCGTCGGGGTCGTCGGCGACGATTTCGACCGAGGCGCGGCCGTTTTCGACGTCGATTTCGATGTCGCCGTCGAGGTCGGCGATGTCGAGGAGTTCTTCCAGGTAGTCGGCGGCGAGCTCGCCTTCTTCTTCGAGGCGGGTCAGCTTGTCTGCGTTGTCGTCACTCATGACGTGTCCTCCGTAGTGGGGAATGGGGTCTTGCTGGTGTCCAGGTTACCGGCTGGCGGCCTGGAACCGTGAATCTGTGGTGGTCAGCGCTTGTTGCCGCGGCGGCGGGCCTTGCGGCGCTCGATGCGGCGACGCTCGATTTCCTCGGCGCTGAGCGATCCGTGGCCGGCCTGGGCCTCGGCGCTCTCGGAGGCGTCCTTCGACGAGGCCTTGGCGGCCTCGCGCTCGAGGGCGCGGCGGTCGCGGACCTGCTTCTGCAGTTCGGCGCGCTGAGCGGAGGCTTCCTGCTTGGCGATGCGCTTCTCGACGGCGAGGGCGAGGCCGCGCATCCACTGCTCGTCGGGGAGGGTCGTCCACTTCTGGGTGGCCAGGTTGCGGTAGACGGTGACGATCTCGCCGGTGGTCATGGAGGCGGGGAAGTCGGAGGCGACGTGCTGCTTCTTGGCCTTGGAGCGAACCTCGGCGAGGGTGCGCTCGTTGAGTTCGTCGACGCGCGGGTCGGTGGCGCTGTTGCCGAGGGCGGCGCGCTCACGGTCGTAGTTCTGGAAGTAGGGCTTGGCCCATTCCTGGTAGCCGGCCTCGCGCGAGGCGAGGAGGTCGACGTAGGCGGGGGAGCCGGGGGTGGGCATGACCTTGATGGTCCAGAAGGACTGGGCGAGGGCCCAGAAGGAGGCGGTCACGGTGTAGATGACGACGCCCATCTGGAAGAACGCGCCGGAGAAGATGAACATCAGCGGCATCACGTACATCATGGAGCGCTGCGACTGGGCCATCGGGTTGTCGCCCATGTCGGGCATGTTGCGCGAGAAGGACAGGCGCATGGAGGCAAACTGCAGGACGACCATGAGGACGATCGCGGCGATGAAGACCGCGACGATGGCGGGCTGGCCCCACGAGTCGCGCAGCGTGTGAGAGAGCGGGACGCCGAAGACGGTCGAGTTGACGATCTCGGTGGACACGGACGCGGTGAGCGGGCCGAGGTGGTCGGTCGAGTCGCCACGGTAGGTGTAGGTGCCGGCGGAGATGGAGGAGACCGCGATGATGGCGCGGTACATGCCGAAGAGGACAGGCATCTGCACGAGCATGGGCAGGCAGGAGGCGAAGGGCGAGACCTTGTGCTTGCGCTGGAGGGCCTGGGTCTCTTCCATCATTTTCTGACGGCTGACCTGGTCCTTCTTGCCCTTGTACTTCTCCTGGATCTTGCGCATTTCGGGCTGGATGGCCTGCATGGCGCGCGAGGAGCGGATCTGCTTGAGGAACAGCGGGATGATGGCGATGCGCACCAGGATGGTGAGCAGCACGATGGACAGGACCCACGCCATGCCGGAGCCGGAGGACATTCCGAGCAGCACGAGGAGGTCGTGGATCCAGACCCACACGTAGGAGATCGCCCACGCGAAGGGGTGGAGGATTGCGTCGAACATAGTTTTCGCTTTCGCCGTGGCGCGGGTGCGCCGCTGTGTCGTTGTTCCTTATATTCCCGAGGCCGTGGCAGGTTACTCGGTCAAGTCGTGTTCCGGGTCCAGTCCCATGGGGGCGGGGCGTTCCCAGTTGTCGTGCCCAGCCCAATCCTCGGGCGGAATCCAGGGGTCGGGCTTCCAGCGTCCACGCTCTGGTACGTGGTCTACTCCGCCGTGGCTCCAGGGGTTGCATCGCAGGAGCCGCCAGGAGGCGAGGATGATTCCTTTGATGGGCCCGTGGACACGGACCGCTTGGAGCGCGTAGGTGGAGCAGCTGGGGGCGTATCGACACCGGGGGCCGAGGGCCGGGGAGATGTAGCGCTGGTAGGCGACGATGGGGGCGGACACGAGCGCACCGAGGGCACGGCCCGCGACGCTCATCGTGCGTCCCACTTGCGCCACGCTCGCGCCATGACGCGGTCGAGGTGCTCGCCGAGTTCCTTGGAGGGGACGCCGAGGGCCTTGCGTGAGGCCCTCACGACGACCCGTGCTCCGTCGGGAAGATCGGCGACTCGGTCCCGCATGAGGTGGCGCAGCTGTCGCTTGACGCGGTTGCGTCCGTTGGCGCGCTTGATTTCCCGCTTGGGTACGACGAAACCGACGAGGCGACTGTTGCGTTCCTCGTCGGCTCGGACGTGGACGACGACCAGCGGATCTCCTGCTCGCGTTCCTTGTCGGATCGCGGCGGTGAAATCCGCTGGGTCAACCATGCGGTGCGCGCGCGGCAGCACCGGTGTGTCTCAGGCGGACAGCTTGGCGCGGCCCTTGCGGCGGCGGGCAGCCAGAATGGCGCGGCCGGCGCGGGTCGACATGCGCAGACGGAAGCCGTGCGTCTTCGAACGACGACGGTTGTTGGGCTGGTAGGTCCGCTTGGTGGTCACGGCAATTCTCCTCGGCGGGGAGTGGTTTCCCACTCGTATCGGTTGGGCTATCGACACGCGGTGCGCGCGATAGCGGGGACGCACGCCCGAAATGGGCGCAAACAAAGACCAAGACTAAGCGGATTGGGGGCGCACGTCAATGCGGCGACGTTACCCACCACGTCACACACAGTATCCACAGCTGTGCAAATCGCTGTGGATTGGACTCGTCCACAGAACGTGGATGACGAAAGTTATCCACAGGCTGTGTGTATTTTTGCTTTCCGCACGCTGATGCGGACCCAAAGTTGTAACTACAGGCCTGTGATTCTGTGATAGTTCTCCACAGCTTCATCCCCAGTCTGTGCATAACATGTGCGCGGACTACACTGCATGCATGTACAAGCGTCACGCACATCACCGAAAAGTCGTGACCGAACTCACCTGTTTTTGTGACCGGAGGTTGCCGTGGAGTCGGATTCCCTCACACGCGCGTGGGCTGCGGCCCTCGACGCGGTCCCCACGAATGAGCTGGGGCCCGTCGCCACGTCGATGCTGCGCTCCGCACGCCCCCTCGGCGACATCGAAGGCACGATCCTGCTCGCCGTCCCCAACGACTTCACCAAGCAGTGGATTGAAGATAAGGCGCAGTCAAAGCTGACGACCGCTCTGTCCGTGCACTTGGGCCGCACCGTACGCATCGCGATCACCGTCGATCCCTCGATCGAGGTCGTCACGCAAGAGGAAGAAAAGGAAGAAGAGGCCGCCCCGGTTACCCCCGAACCCGCGCCCGCTGCGCCCGCGCTTGCCCCGGCCTCGTCGAAGGAGGAGCACGAGGGCAGCGAGGAGCACCACTCCCCCGCCCTGGCCTCCTCGAACGCCGACTCGGGCCCGACGCACCTGAACCCAAAGTTCACCTTCGATACCTTCGTGATCGGTCCTTCGAACCGTTTCGCGCACGCCGCGGCCCTGGCGGCCTCCGAGAGCCCGGGAACGGCGTTCAATCCCCTCTTTATCTACGGCGACTCCGGGCTGGGCAAGACGCACCTGCTGCAGGCCATCGGCCACAACGCGCTGTCGATGATGCCCCACCTGAAGGTCCGCTACGTCAACTCCGAAGAGTTCACGAACGAGTTCATTAACGCGATTCGCCTCAATAAGACGGACAACTCCCAGGTCGAGGCGTTCCACCGCCGCTACCGCGAGCTCGACATCCTCCTCATCGACGACATTCAGTTCATCGGCGACAAGGAGCAGACGGTGGAAGGCTTCTTCCATACCTTTAATGCTCTGCACAGCGCCAACAAGCAGATCGTGCTGACCTCCGACCTGCCCCCGGCTCAGCTCAAGGGCTTCGAGGACCGCATGCGTTCGCGCTTCTCCTCCGGCCTGCTCGTGGACGTTCAGCCGCCAGATCTGGAGACCCGGATCGCGATCCTGCACAAGAAGGCGGACGCCGAGGGACTCGAGGTCACGCCTGAGGTCTTCGAGTACGTGGCCTCGCGCATCTCCTCGAACATCCGTGAGCTGGAGGGCGCGCTCGTGCGCATCGGCGCGTGGGCGTCGCTGTACCAGGAGCGCATCGACCTGAACCTCGCGCAGATGATGCTCAAGGACTTCGTGTCCAACCCGGACGACAACGAGATCACCGTCAGCCTCATTATGAGCCAGTGCGCCGTCTACTTCGGCGTGACGATCGAGCAGATGGGCTCCTCGGAGCGCAGCCACAACGTCGTCGAGGCCCGCCAGATCGCCATGTACCTGTGCCGCGAGCTCACCGACCTGTCGCTGCCCAAGATCGGACAGGCCTTCGGACGCGACCACACGACGGTCATGCACGCGAACAAGAAGATCTCCAAGCTCATGAAGGAAAAGCGCGAGACCTTCAACCACGTGTCGGAGCTTACAAACCGCATTAAGCAGAAGGCCAGAGAGTCGTGAAAGCCGCGCGGGCGCTGAGATAAGTCGGCGCCCGCGCTCAATTCACAGGAGTTGTGCACAGGCGGTGCACGAACGGGCTCGAGCTGTGGAGAAAAAGAGCCCTCCTGTGGATCTCAAAAAGTTGTCATTTGCTTCGTGCACAGGACCACGTGACGAATCCACAGCCTCGTCCCAGAATGACAACACAGAGATTTGACTGAAATTACGCCGCATAAGGGAGTTTTCCACAGAACTCACAACCCTTATGATGGAGGGACAGTCACATAACAAAAATTTTTTCACAGGCCTCCGTACAACAACGGCGACGCCGACGCGACACGATGGCGCACGCGAGGCGAATTTCCTGCCCCACGTGCGCACACTTGTGGGTAAAGTAGTATCCGATCCGTTTTGTGTTTTGGAGGCAGCTATGAAGTTCACCGTCGCCCGCGATGTTCTGGCCGAAGCCGTGTCGTGGACCGCCCGCGCGCTCCCGGTGCGTCCGGCCTCGCCGATCCTGGCTGGCGTGCGCATCAAGGCTGAGGGCGACGAGCTGACCCTGTCCTCCTTCGACTACGAGGTCTCCGCGAACTCGCACATTCCCGCCACCGTCGACGAGGCCGGCGAGGTTCTGGTCTCCGGACGCCTCCTGGCAGACATCTCTAAGTCACTGCCCTCCAAGCCTGTCTCCGTCGAGCTCGATGGCCAGAAGGTGAACCTGGTCTGCGGATCCTCGCACTTCACGCTCGCGGTGATGCCCCTGGACGAGTACCCGCTGCTGCCCGCACAGCCCACCACTGTTGGCGCGATCGACTCCTCGACGCTGTCGCAGGCCGTCTCCCAGGTGTCGATTGCCGCGTCGCGCGACGACACCCTGCCGCTGCTGACGGGCGTGCGCATCGAGATCAACGGCCCGGCGATCACGCTGCTGGCCACCGACCGCTACCGCCTCGCCATGCGCGAGCTGGATTGGGAGCCCGCCGACACCTCGATCGAAGAGGTCGCCCTGGTCAAGGCCCGCATCCTCCAGGACGTCGCCAAGTCGATGACCTCGGGTGCCAAGGTCGAGGTCGGCCTGTCCGGCGAATCCCAGCCCGGCGCCTCGTCCCTCATCGGCTTCACCGCCCAGGGTCGCCGCACAACCTCGACCCTCATGGACGGCGACTACCCCGCCGTGCGTCGCCTCTTCCCCGAGACCACGCCGATCCAGGCCGTCGTCGATCGTCACGCGCTGCTCGAGGCCGTCAAGCGTATGTCGCTGGTCGCCGAGCGCAAGACCTCCGTGCGCCTGGCTTTCACCGAGGGCCAGCTGGTCCTCGAGGCCGGTCAGGGCGACAACGCCCAGGCCTCCGAGGCCATCGAGGCGACCCTGCACGGCGACGACATTTCGACCGCGTTCAACCCGCAGTTCCTCATCGACGGCCTGCAGGTCCTGGACACCGACTACGTGCGCTTCGGCTTCACCCACCCCACGAAGCCGGCCGTCATCACGGGCCAGAAGAAGGCCGACGAGGGCGAGGTCACGCAGTTCCGCTACCTGCTGATGCCCATCCGCTTCGGCATCTGACGTGCGCGTCTCCCACCTGGCCCTCGACGACTTCCGCTCCTGGAAGCACGGGGTCGTCGAGCTGCCTGAGGGCCCCACGGTCCTGGTGGGCGCGAACGGCCAGGGAAAGACGAACCTCGTCGAGGCGCTCGCCTACCTGTCCACGTTCTCGTCGCACAGGGTCGGCGCGGAGGGCGCGCTCGTGCGCATCCCCATCGACGAGGCCGAGGCCGCCCCGGGTGGCGCCGTCATCCGCGCGCGGGTCGTAGCCTTCGGCCGCGAGCAGGTCATCGAGCTGGAGATCGTGCGCGGCAAGGCCAATCGTGCGCGCATCAACCGTGCGCAGGTCAAGCCCCGCGAGATTCTGGGCATCGTGCGCACGGTCGTGTTCGCCCCCGAGGATCTGTCCCTCGTACGCGGCGACCCGTCGGTGCGCCGCTCGTTCCTGGACGACCTGGCCACGCAGCTCTCCCCCATCCACGCCTCCGTGCGCTCCGACTTCGATCGTGTTGCGCGCCAGCGCGCCGCGCTCATGAAGGCCGCCCAGGCCTCGATCCGCCGCGGTCAGTCCCCCGACCTGTCGACCCTCGAGATCTGGGATCAGCAGTTTGCAGCGCT
This sequence comes from Pauljensenia sp. UMB3104, assembly GCF_030217285.1. Lineage (NCBI taxonomy): Bacteria > Bacillati > Actinomycetota > Actinomycetes > Actinomycetales > Actinomycetaceae > Pauljensenia > Pauljensenia sp. UMB3104. The sequence goes on from NZ_JASONN010000005.1 coordinate 119,232, forward strand.
GTCCGCGCGCATCACGGCCACGCGCGCGTCCATCGCCTCGCGCCTGGAAGAGCCGGTCGCGCGCGCCTACGACGACGTGGCCGACTCCCCGCGCCACCTGCGCCTCGCCTTCGACGCCTCGGTTGACCGCGTCATCGGCACCGACCCCGATAACCCGGCCAGCGCGGACCTCACCGACGCGGAGGCCCAGACGCAGCGCATGCTCGCCGCCCTGACGTCCGTGCGCGAGAAGGAAACCGAGCGCGGCGTCAACCTCGTCGGCGCACACCGCGACGACCTGACCCTGGGCCTCGGCGCGATGCCCGTCAAGGGTTACGCGTCCCACGGCGAATCCTGGTCGGTCGCCCTCGCCCTGCGCCTCGGCGCCTTCGAACTCCTCAGCGACGATGGCGACACCCCGATCCTCATCCTCGACGACGTCTTCGCCGAGCTCGACTCCTCGCGCCGTGAGGGCCTGGCCGCCCTGGCCTCGAAAGCCGAGCAGATCATCGTCACCTGCGCGGTCGCTGGCGACCTGCCCGCCTCCCTCGACCACCACGCCCTGCACGTGCGCCTCGACCCCGAGCGCGGCACCGTCATCGACGGACCCGACGATGAGTGAGTGTGGCGGCCGCGCCGACGCGGACTTCTCCGACGCGGACTTCTCCGACGCTGGCCTGGAGCCCGGGGTCGTGGGCTTCGGCGATGCCCCCGACGAAGAAGCCGACGAGTTCGTCGTCCGCGCCCTCGAACGCGCCCAAAGCGTCGCCCGCACGCACGGATACACCCGCTCGACCCTGCCCTCGTGGGGCCTCGACGAAACGCGGCCCCGCCGCAGCCTCGACGGAACCAGCGAATACGCCGCCATCGAAACCGACGGCTTCGGACGCCTCGCCGGCAGTGAGGACGATGCCCAGGCGCGAGCCGCAGCCCGAGCCGCCGCCTACCGTCACGCCAATGGGATCGAGGCCCCGGCCTCGTCGAATGAGGAGGACCCCGAGGGCGACCTCGCGGCCCTGCGCCAAGCCCTCGAAGGAACCGGCGCCTCGTGGAGCCGCGCCCCCGGCATGGCCGCCATGCGCCCGCGCTACCGCCGGGCCAACTCGCTGGGCGCGATCCTGGCGCGCACAATCAAAGCCCGCGAATGGGACACCCCCACGAAAATGGGCTCGATCATGGCGAAATGGCGTGCCATCGTCGGCCCGCAGGTCGCAGAACACGCCCATATCGAGACCTTCGAAGGCCACCGCCTCGTCGTGCGCACCGACTCCACCGCCTGGGCCAAACAGCTCCAGCTCCTCCTGCCCACCATCGAGCGCCGCATCGCCGAAGAGGTCGGCTCGGGCGTCGTCGAACAAGTCATCATCCGAGGCCCCGTCGCCCCCTCGTGGAGGAAAGGCCCCTACGTCGTGCGTGGCCGAGGCCCGCGCGCCGACTACGGGTAGGTCACTAGGCGAGAAAATGAGCGGGGGACTCCCCCACATGGCCGGATTTTGTTAGTCTTCAACTGAATCCCGCACACTAGTGCGAATTTGACGAGGAGTAACAATGAGCAATCCGTACGCACAACAGGGCGGTAACGGGTGGGGAAACAACCCCCAGGGGCAGCAGGGCTACGGCCAGGGCGCCTACGGCGGGCAACCCCAACAGCAGGGCTACGGGAACGGCCAGTATGGCGCCGGGCCCCAGCAGGGCTACGGGCAGAACGCATCCAACCCGTACGGCGCTGCAAACACGCAGAACCCCTATGGCGGCCAGAGCGCGTCCGATCCCTACGGCGGCCAGAGCAACGCAAATCCCTACGGCAGCCAAGGCGGCAACGCCTACGGTATGCAGAACCAGGGCGGCTACCCGCAGGGCTACGGGCAGCCTGGGATGTCACCGATGGGCGCTCCCCAGCAGAAGTCGAAGACTCCCCTCATCGTTGGCGTCGTCGCGGGCGTCGTCGTCCTCCTCATGATCGGCGGCCTCGTGGTCTGGGGCCTGCTCGGCTCCGGTTCGAGGAGCGCCTCGGAGCCGTCCTCGGATCCCTCTTCGTCCTCGTCGGGCGGTTCCTCGAGCGGTTCCGGTTCGGGGTCGTCAAGTGGTTCCGGCTCGTCGAGTGGTAGCAAGGGCTCGGGGTCGTCGAGCGGTTCCGGCTCGTCGAGCGGTAGCAAGGGCCCCGGTTCGTCGAAGGGAAACAACGGTTCGAAAGACCACTACGAAGCTGATCTTGCCGGCGGCACCGTCCACGTCGAGAGCACGAAGATCGAGTTGGGCCCGACTGACGACGACGGTGACCCGACTGTAGTCGCAACCTACACGGTCACCAACAACAACAAGAGCGAGGACGTGAGTGCCTTTCTTGCGCTACCCATGATGTATCAGAACGATCAGTTCCTGGAATCCGCGACATTCATGAAGAAAGATCTCCCGGGCTATGACCCCATCGATCTGTTGAAGAAAATGAATGTGGGCGAGACCAAGACAGTCGTCATCGGCTACAAGCTCAAGAGCACCACGGACACCGTCACCATCTTCGGACTCGACATGTTCGACACTGACCATGATCTTGAGCCCTTCTTCTGGGATCCGAAGTGATCTGACACCACCCTTGCTGGCCTGCATCGACAGGCACACGCCGCGCTGCGGCGGTGACCGCAATGCAGGCGGTCGCTCCGCCTGAACGCACGCATCGGGGCCGCCCTCCCAGCCGGGAGGGCGGCCCCGTGTGTCCCAGCCACAACCACAATCGGCATGTGACTCATCACAGTCGAGTTTTCGTTGCAATCACACAGTTTGTAAAGTAACCCTCCGAGCCTGTCAATCCCGGGTACGAGCGCCACTTTTGGTAGAATCTACAAGGTTAAACATCTATTTTCGCGCACTGCGAGGGGAGCCACGTGGCTGACAACGAGAAGACCGCCGAAGGCGAGCAGTCCTACGGCGCATCGGACATCACCGTCCTCGAGGGCCTGGAAGCCGTCCGCAAGCGCCCGGGCATGTACATCGGATCCACCGGCGAACGCGGCCTGCACCACCTGGTGTACGAGGTCGTCGACAACTCCGTCGACGAGGCCCTGGCCGGCTACGCCGACCACATCGAGGTCACGATCCAGGCAGACGGCGGCATCAAGGTCGTCGACAACGGCCGAGGCATCCCCGTCGACGAGCACCCCACCGAGCACAAGCCCACCGTCGAGGTCGTCATGACGATCCTCCACGCCGGCGGCAAGTTCGGCGGCGGCGGATACGCCGTCTCCGGCGGCCTGCACGGCGTCGGCATCTCCGTCGTCAACGCCCTCTCCACCCGCGTGAACACCGAAATCCGCCGCCAGGGCTACGTGTGGCGCATGTCGTTCGCAAACGGCGGCACCCCCATCACCCCCCTCGAACGCGGCGAAGCAACCGACGAAACCGGCACCACGCAGGTCTTCTACCCGGACCCCGAAATCTTCGAAACCGTCGAATTCGACTTCGAAACCCTGCGCCAGCGCTTCCAGCAGATGGCCTTCCTCAACAAGGGCCTGCGCATCACCCTGACCGACGAGCGCGAGTCCGCCACCGACGAAGGCGACGAGATCGCCGGCGGCGAGGAGGCCTCGGAGAAGAAGACCAAGGGCCACCGCACCGTCACCTACTGCTACGAGCACGGCCTGCGCGACTACGTCGAATACCTCGACTCCGCCAAGAAATCCGACACGATCAACAACGAGATCATCGACTTCGAAGCCGAAAACGACGAAGGCACCATGAGCGTGGAAATCGCCATGCAGTGGACCACCGCCTACTCCTCCTCCGTCCACACCTTTGCCAACACCATCAACACCACCGAAGGCGGCATGCACGAGGAGGGCTTCCGCACCGCGCTCACCTCCCTCGTCAACCGCTACGGCCGCGACAAGGGCATCATCCGTGACAAGGACGACAACCTCACCGGTGACGATGTCCGCGAAGGCCTGACCGCCGTCATCTCGATCAAGCTCACCGAGCCCCAGTTCGAGGGCCAGACGAAGACCAAGCTCGGCAACACCGAGGCCCGCACCTTCGTCGCCCAGCAGGTCTACTCCAAGCTCACCGACTGGTTCGACGCCCACCCCGCCGACGCCAAGGCCATCATCAACAAGGGCCAGGCCGCCCAGGCCGCCCGCGTCGCCGCCCGCAAGGCCCGCGAGGCCACCCGCCGCAAGGGCGTCCTCGAGTCGGCTTCGATGCCCGGCAAGCTGCGCGACTGCTCCTCGCGCACGCCCTCCGAGTGCGAAATCTTCATCGTTGAGGGTGACTCCGCAGGCGGCTCCGCCGTCGGCGGCCGCGACCCCGAGCGCCAGGCCATTCTGCCGATCCGCGGCAAGATCCTTAACGTCGAAAAGGCGCGCCTGGACCGAGCCCTGTCCTCGGACACGATCCGCTCGCTCATCACCGCCTTCGGCACCGGTATCGGCGAAGACTTCGACATCTCGAAGCTGCGCTACGGCAAGATCGTCATCATGGCGGACGCCGACGTCGACGGCCAGCACATCGCCACGCTGCTGCTGACCCTCCTCTTCCGCTACATGCGCCCCCTCATCGAAGGCGGCCACACCTTCATCGCGATGCCCCCGCTGTACCGCATCAAGTGGACCAACGCCGAGCACGAATTCGCATACTCCGACAAGGAACGCGACGAACTGCTCGCCGCCGGCGCCGCCGCGAACCGCCGCCTGCCCAAGGAAGGCGGCATCCAGCGCTACAAGGGCCTCGGCGAAATGAACGACCATGAACTGTGGGAGACCACCATGGATCCGGAACACCGAATCCTCAAGCAGGTCACCCTCGACGAGGCCGCAGACGCCGATGAAACCTTCACGATCCTCATGGGCGACGACGTCGACCGACGCCGCACCTTCATCCAGCGCAACGCCACCGACGTGCGCTTCCTCGACATCTGACAAAACAACGACCAGCCCAGCCCCGGCCTCGTACCGAGCGGGCCTGATCGAGCAGAAACAACGTAAGGAAAAACGTGAGCGACGAGCAGACTACTGACGCGCGGCACATCTCGGACACCGAGCGCATCCGCCAGGTCGACCTGCAAAAAGAGATGCAGCGCTCCTACCTCGACTACGCGATGAGCGTCATCGTCGGACGCGCCCTGCCCGACGTGCGCGACGGCCTCAAGCCCGTCCACCGCCGCGTCCTGTACGCCATGTACGACGGCGGATACCGCCCCACCTCCTCGTTCTCCAAGTCCTCCCGCGTCGTCGGCGAGGTCATGGGTAACTACCACCCCCACGGTGACGCCGCGATCTACGACGCCCTCGCGCGCCTCGTGCAGCCCTGGTCGCTGCGCTACCCCCTCGTCGCCGGCCAGGGTAACTTCGGCACCCCCGGCAACCTGGGCCCCGCAGCCCCCCGTTACACCGAGTGCAAGATGGCGCCCCTGGCCATGGAAATGGTCCGCGACATCGACGAAGAATGCGTCGATTTCCAGGACAACTACGACGGCCGCAACCAGGAACCCACCATCCTGCCCGCCCGCTTCCCGAACCTCCTGGCCAACGGCTCCGAAGGCATCGCCGTCGGCATGGCCACGCGCATCCCGCCGCACAACCTGCGCGAACTCGCGCGCGGCGTCCAGTGGGCACTCGACAACCCCGAGGCCTCGCGCGAAGAACTCCTCGAAGCACTCCTCAAGCTCATCCCCGGACCCGACTTCCCCACCGGCGCCACCATCCTGGGCCACAAGGGCATCGAAGATGCCTACCGCACCGGCCGCGGCTCCATCACGCAGCGCGCCGTCGTCAACGTCGAAGAAATCCAGGGCCGCCAGTGCCTCGTCGTCACCGAACTGCCCTACCAGGTCAACCCCGATAACCTGGCCGACAAGATCGCCCAGCTCGTGCGCGACGGACAAATCGGCGGCATCGCCGACATCCGCGACGAAACCTCCGGCCGTACCGGCCAGCGCCTCGTCATCGTCCTCAAGCGCGACGCCGTCGCCAAGGTCGTCCTCAACAACCTCTACAAGCGCACCAGCCTGCAGGAGAACTTCTCCGCCAACATGCTCGCGCTCGTCGACGGCGTCCCCCGCACCCTGTCCATCGACGGCTTCATCCGCCACTGGATCACCCACCAGATGGACGTCATCGTGCGCCGCACGCAGTTCCGCCTGCGCAAGGCCCTCGAACGCCTGCACATCCTCGAAGGCTACCTGAAGGCCCTCGACGCCCTCGACGAGGTCATCGCCCTCATCCGCCGCTCCCCCACCGTCGACGAGGCCCGCGCTGGCCTGATCGAACTGCTCGACGTGGACGCCATCCAGGCCGACGCAATCCTGGCCCTCCAGCTGCGTCGCCTCGCCGCCCTCGAGCGCCAGAAGATCATGGACGAGCACGCCGAACTCAAGGCCCGCGTCGACGACCTCAACGACATCCTCGCCAAGCCCGAGCGCCAGCGCGCCATCATCTCCACCGAACTCGGCGAAATCGTCGACAAGTTCGGTGACGAGCGCCGCACCCGCATCCTCCCCTTCGACGGGGAAATGTCGATGGAAGACCTCATCCCCGAAGAGGACGTCGTCGTCACCATCACCCGGGACGGCTTCGCCAAGCGCACCCGCACGGACAACTACCGCTCGCAGAAGCGCGGCGGCAAGGGCGTGCGCGGCACCCAGCTGCGCGGCGACGACGTGGTCGAACACTTCTTCGTCACGACCACGCACAACTGGCTGCTCTTCTTCACCAACCTCGGACGCGTCTACCGCGCCAAGGCCTACGAAATCCCCGAAGGCGGTCGCGACGCCAAGGGCCAGCACGTCGCCAACCTGCTGGCCTTCCAGCCCGACGAGCACATCGCACAGGTCCTCGCGATCCGCACCTACGAGGACGCCGACTACCTGGTCCTGGCCACCAAGCGCGGCCTGGTCAAGAAGACCCCGCTGAGCCTGTACAACTCGCCCCGCTCCGGCGGCATCATCGCCATCAACCTGCGCGAAGACGAGGACGGCAAGCCCGACGAGCTGGTCTCCGCACAGACCATCATGGCCGACGAAGACCTCATCCTCGTCTCCCGCGACGGCCAAGCCGTGCGCTTCACCGCCACCGACGAGCAGCTGCGCTCCATGGGCCGCTCCACCTCCGGCGTGCGCGGCATGAAGTTCCGCGGCGACGACGAGCTCCTCAGCATGGAGGTCCCGCGCGAGAACACCGACCTGCTGATCGTCACCGAATCCGGCTACGCCAAGCGCACTCCCGTCGACGAATACCCGACCAAGTCGCGCGGCACCCTCGGCGTGCGCGTCGGCAAGCTCGTCGATGAACGCGGCGGCCTCGTCGGCGCACTCGTCGTGCGCCCCGATGAAGACGTCATGGTCATCACCGAATCCGGCAAGCTCGTCCAGGTCAACGCCTCCGACGTGCGACCCACCGCCCGCAACACCATGGGCGTCATCTTCGCCCGCCCCGACGAGGGTGACCGCATCATCGCAATCACCCGCAACCCCGACTCCGGCGACGAAGAAACCGACGAGACCGAAGCCGTCGACGCCCTCGATGCGGTCGAGGTTGCGGAGGGCGCCGAGGGAGCCGACACCCCCGCGGACGAGGCCACGGCCTCTGAGGGCGGCGAGACCGCAGCCGACGAGAACTGACGCGCGATCACGGGACGAGGCCCCCGCCTCGTCCCGTGATCAAGCTTCCAAAGCGGCGCGGAACCAGCGCCAGAGCCGGGCGATGCGGTAGCCTGGCAGGTAGGAAGTGCGACCTGGAAGGAAACCCATGAGCGACCACGTCTCGAGCGCCCGCAGCGACGCTCCCCGCCGAGTTGACCTGGCGATCGCGCGCATCGACGCGTGGACCGTCATGAAGGTCTCCTTCCTCCTGTCCGTCGCCCTGGGCATCGCGATGGTCGTCGCCACGATCGTCCTGTGGCTCATGGTCGACGCCATGCACGTCTTCAGCCAGATCGAAGACTTCCTGCAGACCGTCGGCGCCGGCCGCTTCGCGGACCTACTCGACTACGCCCGACTGCCGCGCGTCATCTCCTACGCGACCATCGTCGCCGTCATCAACGTCATCCTGCTCACCGCCCTGTCGACGCTGGGAGCCATGCTCTACAACGTCGTCGCCTCGCTGGTGGGCGGCGTCAAGGTGTCCCTCATGGATGAGTGAGGGCACTCGCGCAAGGGGTCGGCTCACGCCGGCCCCTTTTGCTATACCTCGGGACGGTGGTCCGATTCCCCCCATCTCCACAACGTGGCCCCTCCAGGTTGCTGTTCAGGGGCGCGCAGTGGTGACGGTGGTTTCACGTTGGCCTGCATCAGTGGTCGCAGTGGTGTTGTTGGTTTTAATATCGCCACGTCGCCGCGTCCGGTGCGCGAAAAAGTTCGCCCTGCGCGCTCGAAACACTCCAAATTTGACGTTTTTGAGGTTGCTGGGCGAATTTTGTCGCGGGTTGAGTGGGGGAGGGGCCGTGCCGGGCGAATTTTGTCGCGTCTGTCGGCCCGCCACCGTCCCCGGAACAGTCCCTGGCCCGACACTACCCCGGCCCTGCCACCGTCCCCGGAACAGTTCCTGGCCCGACACTACCCCGGCCCTGCCGCTGCCCACCGGCACCGCGGCCTGGCCCGTCGGCACAGCAATTTCGCATGCAATTCCCCAGCAGCTTGTTCAAACATTGAATTTGCATCGTTGGAATTGCAACGTTTTCTGGGTTTGTTGAAATTTGGTCCAATCGAATTGCATGCGAAATTTGTTTGGCTGGGGTCTTGCTGCCGTCTGAGCAATTTCGCACGTAATTCCCCAGCAGCTTGTTCAAACATTGAATTTGCATCGTTGGGATTGCAACGTTTTCGGGTGGTCTCGAAAAGTGACCGTGCGAAATTATGTGCGAAATTTTTCTGGCGCTGGCCCTGCGAACCCGTGTTGGCCCTGCCAACCGGCCGCCTGCACCGCGCCCTGGCCTTCCGGCCCCCCGATCCCCCCGATCCCTCTGGCCCCTCCGGTTCCTTCGGTGCCCTACACGCCGGTGGTGCCTGGTGTGTTGTGTTGGCTCGCTCGATCTCTGCCGCGCGTTCGGTACAAAATTCTCCCTGCTCGGCTTCTTGGTGGTGACAACGGTATAAAACTCTCCCTGCATGTAGAAAAAGCGCCAAATTAAGCCATTTCGGGCGAGCGGGGAGAGTTTTGTACCGGAAGTGGGGCCGTGTGGCTCGTGCTGGGAGAGTTTTGTACCGGAAGTTGGGCCGTGTGGCTCGTGCGGGGAGAGTTTTGTACCGGAAGTGGCCCCGCGTGGTTGTTGTTGGGCGAATAATGTCGTGCTCTGGCGTAGTCCTCGTGCCGGTTGGTGGGCTATGGCAGCGCCCTGGCGCCGCCCACGGGCACCGCGGCCAGGCCGTTTGGACTCTCCGGCGCTCCATGCATCGGCGGTGGTGGGGTTGTGCGCGAAAAAGTTCGCCCTGCGCGCTCGAAACACCCCAAATTTGACGTTTTTGAGGTTGCTGGGCGAATTTTGTCGCGGGTTGAGTGGGGGAGGGGCCGTGCCGGGCGAATTTTGTCGCGTCTGTCGGCCCGCCACCGTCCCCGGAACAGTCCCTGGCCCGACACTACCCCGGCCCCGCCAGCGCCTTGCGGCCCCGCCACCATACTTTGCGGTGCCTCGGCACCCCCACATCGGCGTCGGTGGGGGGTTTTGCACTACATGACGATCTTCTACGGCGTGTCGCCGGCGTGTCGGACCCCCGTGTCGTGCAATTCCCCCCGATTGGTGGCGCGAGCCCGCGACTTGAGGGGACATGACCGCCAAAGTGCAGAGCTATTGGGTGACAATCGCTGAAAATGGCCTGTTTTTGCTGAATGGGTCTGCGTTTTGGCGGGTTTGGCGTCTGTCGTGGTGTGTTGGTCGCACGTAAACCGCTGAAGATGTGCGTTAACCCCTTGATACGCACGTAAACCCCTTGATGCGCACGTAAACCGCTAGGTATGCGTCTGGGCGGCGGTGCCCACGCGCATACCATCGGACCCACGTGCGGATGATCGGGCCCACGTGCGCATTGAAGGGCCCAGATGATCACCTCCTGGGTTCGGGACACCACTTATCGGGCCCACACGCGCATTAGAGGGCCCACGTAGCCACCTGCGGGAGCGGCGTCGCTAGATTGTGCAAATCCGCGTTGGGTGTGCCCACAGTGCCGCACGAACAATGCGGCGCAGAAGGGCGCCTGATCGCGAGAGATGACGCCCATCGAATTCCAATGAGGCATCCTGCAGGCGCCACGCATACGGATTGTGGCTTAGCGGACCGGGCCACCCAGATGCGACGACGGTGGCTGGTGCAGGCAAGGGCAGGAGCGGGCTCACCCACGAACCAGCCGTCACGTAGATGCGCATGAGCTCGTCAATGCCGTCGAAAAATCCATCGTCGATAACAGCAGCAGGGAAACCAACGGGATCGAAGGCATGCACGAAAGAAAGCGTCGGGGGAGTGGTAGCCGCCGCCGCATAGAGCGCACAATTGGCGCCCTTCGAGTGACCGAGCACCACGACCGGCCCCTTCGCGCGCGACGCCGCATACGCCAGGTAGTTGGCGGCCCACCGCTGCGAATCCGTGGGAAAATCAAGGCCAAATCGGGCATCCTCCGCCCACCCGACCGCGCTCGCATCCGTGCCGCGGAAGACCACATAGGTGGCCCCGGCCTCGTCGATGAAGGTGGCGGCGCCGAACTGAGCGAGCGGGCGCGTCCCCAACCGAGTGACCGCATCGCACACGCGCAGGCCGCCGAATCGCGCGCTGGAGTCGGCAGCCTCGAGGAGCGGACGATCCTCGTGTGTCGGCGATGAATAGCGATACAGGGAAGGGATGGACGAGGCCTGGGCGACCTCCCGGAGCAGGCAACCGCGCGGGGAACGAGGCCCGGGCAGCGCGTGGAAATCCACGTAGACCAGGCAGGAGAGGGCGAGGGCGTCGGCGGGGGAGAGGTCCGCCTGAAGTGGCGAGTGAGCCTGACGAACGTAGTCAAGGATCGTAGCCACGACGCGCTGATTCCCTCCTTTGAGAGCGGTGAAAACTCGTCGTGTTCGACGTCACGAACTCTCGATTTTGCCGGATGGCCCTGTGCTGTGTACTATATCCGAGTGCCCGCAAGGGTGCCGGTTGGGCCTATAGCTCAGTAGGTTAGAGCGCAGTCCTGATAAGACTGAGGTCGGTGGTTCGAGCCCACCTAGGCCCACCATCCGCAGGCGAGCGAAAGCGGAGGATCATCATGAAGAAATGGGTCACCTGTTGTGTGGCTGTCGGATCCGTCGTGGCCGTGGGCATCGTCGTTCGACAAATTCTGGTTGATCTTTCCGATAATGCTGACCTGTGGACGTCCGTGACGGACACCGTGGAGGACTGAGTCTCTCCAACGGGGCTATGGCGCAATTGGTAGCGCACCTGCTTTGCAAGCAGGGGGTTACGGGTTCGAGTCCCGTTAGCTCCACGCTTCACCCGCAACCTGATGGTTGCGGGTTTTTTGCATGTGAACTTCGTCAAGTCTTATGGGACGAATGGCCTGATAAGGCCTCATTGTGCAGTGGGAAACGATTTGTCCGACCATTTGGTTATTCGTGGGACAGTGACGATGCTCTTGGTGGAAAAGATGCAGAGTAGCCCATTACCTGCAGTGAAGACCCCTGTTTATCCACAGCGTTGTGCACAGTTGTGTATAAACCGTGTGGACGGTTGTTTGTTGCGCTGACCTGACTGCATAAAAACTGACCTGACAGAGTGAAGTTAGAGGGTCCCTGACCTCGGAAAATACCCCCTTCACACTTGCTGCGAAACCCGTAGAATTGGCTTGAAATATACTGTTTTCGCACACTCAGGAGAAGTCTGTGCACATCAATCACATATGGTCGAAGGCATCCAAGCCAGCCCAGCTGCTTGCCATGCTTGTCACGACCGCCCTCGTTATGATCGGCGTCACGACGCTGCCCGCCTATGCGGCAGCGCCGACGCTCAAGCTCGCTATCACTCCCGACGAGACCTCGTACCTCTCCGGTGTCGAGCAGCGCTACGTCGTCGAGTTCTCGTGTGCCTCCACCACGGAGGACTGCCTCGACTCGGTCGTCACCATCACGCTGCCCCACACCGTGACGCCCGCGGGTAACTCGAACCTCGACTCGGCCCCCGAAGGCGTCAACGCCACGGCCACCGCCGGCAAGAAGGTCGTCACCCCCACGATCAAGGCTCCGACCGCTAACGCCGATGGCCTCGTCACCTACAACCTCGGAACAGTCGCCGCCGGCTCCTCGTTCCAGACGGTCCTGACCTTCACCGCCCCGCGTGGCGTGACCCCCGGCGGCTCCACCGTCACCCCGGTCGCGACCTTCACCTCCGGCGAGAGCAAGCAAACCTCGCAGGCGACCGTCACGATCAAGTCCGAGCCGACGCCGACCCTGAAGAAGACCGGCCCCGTGGCCACCCCCAAGGGCGTCGACGTGACCTACCAGATCACGCCGTCCTACGATACGAACATCGACGGCCTCAACGGCAAGTCCAACATGACCAACGTCGTCATCACCGACCCGCTGCCGACGTGCGCCAAGTACGTGTCCTCCTCGGCCTCGGGTAACACCAAGACGAACACGGCCGCGACCGTCGAAAGCTCCTACGACGCCGCGACCCACACCGTCACCTGGAACGTCGGCGACGTGAACCCGGCGTTCATGAACATCGTCCTGTCCGTCACCGTCCACTACGATGAGACCTGCACGGACGAGACCGTCACCAACACCGCGAAGCTCACCGGCTCGGAAATGCACAACGAGACCAACGTTGTCACCGCCGATGCCTCCTTCACGCACCGCTTCGACAGCGAGGTTCGCTACGGCGGCGGCTTCAACAAGCGCGCCATGAGCCAGTTCGAGCGCGGCAAGCAGGGCAACTGGCTGTACAGCTACTCCAACAACTCCAACGTCCCGGTCGTCATGGAGTACACCGACTACATGACCTGTGGCCTCGTGTCCCCGACCGACGGCTCCAAGGACTGCTCCAAGCCCCTCATGCGCGTCAAGACGATGGACACCCAGACCACGACGCCCATCGAAATCACCTACTGGACCAACAAGGGCAACACCGGTACTCAGACCATCTACCGCGGCAAGGCATTCGACTTCTCCTCCTTCGCCGCCGACGAGTATCTGACCGTCTTCCACTACAAGCAGACGATCCCCGCCGGTGAGTCCTCGATCCTGAACGTCGCAGGCCCGGTCGGCGCCGGCACCCCCACGACCGAGGACGGCACCACCTACGTCCAGGCCGACACCAACTCCGCCGCATGGAAGGCCGGCAAGTCCGACCAGTACGTGCGCGTCCAGAACTGTGTCTCCGACTGGTCCATGAAGTCGCTCGACGGCTCCCGATCTATCCAGATCCCCGCCGACGACTACTGCGACATCCTCACGCTGGGCACCGCGCTGCCCAAGTACTACAACGCCAAGTCCACCATCAAGGGCAACCTGGCTTCCCCCGGCTCCGAGGTCACGTTCAGCGTCACCGCGAACAACACCTCGACCATCGTCGACTCCCAGCCCGTCATCTCCGACCTGCTGCCCTGTGGCATGACCTTCGTCGAGGGTTCCGTCACCGGCGGTCCCGCAGGCAAGGAAAAGACCGTCACGGTCCGTGACGTCACCGATGCCACCGGCTGCACCCGCCAGCTCGTCCAGGTCACCTGGCCCGGCTACCAGACCAAGGGTGGCACCACCATCCAGCTGCGCGGCAAGGTCGGCCCCTCGATGAGCGCCGGCACGCACAAGAACGAGGCCTACATCTCCGCGGCCGAACCCGAGTACGCGCTGACCTCCAAGACGACGACCATCTGCTTCTACGGCTCCACCGACGACACCTACGATGTCAACGGTGACGGCAAGACCAACGACCAGGTCTGCCCCGTCTCCTCGACCTTCACGGTCTCCGAGCAGGCCGGTGCCGACGTCGTCCTCGAGAGCCTCGGCTCCATCGAAGGCTCGACCTACAAGAAGTACACCGACGGCGTGTCCGTTATCCGCCAGGGTGAAGACGGTCAGTACCGCATCACCCCCACCAACTCCGGTAACGCGGACCTGTCCGACATGACCGTGTACGGCATCCTGCCCCACGTGAACGACACCGCCATCCAGGGTTCTGATCCCCGCGGCTCCGAGTGGGAACCGATCCTCACCGGCCCCCTCCAGGTCGGCGCAGGCTCGGGCATCGACCCCTCGCAGGTCACCATCGAGTACTCCACCTCCTTCAACCCCTGCCGCGGCGAAGTCATGAACCAGGGTGACGCGATGGCAGCCGGTCCCGCTGGATGCGACAACAACTGGACCGCCACCCCGGCCTCGTGGGCCGACGTGAAGTCCTACCGCATCTACATCAACGGCAAGGCCACCCCGATCAAGGCCGGCGCGTCGATCCCGATCATCGCGCCCATCAAGGCCCCTGATAACGCGACCGGCATCGCCTACGAGTCCGTCGCGATCGCGGCCACCCAGGCCTCGAACAACCGCGCCATCCTGCCCGCCGAGCCGATCAAGGTCGCCATCGCCCTCGCGCTCGACGTCGCCCTCAACAAGACCGTCGTCTCCGACGCGTCCAACCTGAAGCCCGGTGACCAGGTCACCTACCGCATCGACGCCGGCAACATCGGCCAGGGCAAGGCCCCCGACCTCAAGGTCAAGGAAGCCTTCCCCGCAGGCACGACCTTCGTGTCCGCCGAGACGCACAAGTGCACCTCCGGCTACACGAGCGGCCTGCCGCAGGAATGTCAGGGCACCGACGAGGCCGGCACCTTCGACGGCACCACGTGGGCCATGGGCGACATGCTCGCCGGCGAATACGCCTCGCTCTTCGTGACCGTCACGCTGAATGCGGGCACCGAAGGCAAGACCCTGAACAACACGGCGTCCTTCGCGAACCCGCCCGAGTACGACCTCGTGCCCGGTAACAACTCCTCGACGGCGTCCATCTCCGTCAAGCACCGCGTCTCCGGCAAGGTGTACTACGACGCGAACGAGTCCTCCTCGTACAACAACGGCGAGGAGCCCTTCAAGGACGTGACCGTCCAGCTGGTCGGCGCCGACGGCAGCGTCGTGGCCACCACGACGACCGACGCGGACGGCAACTACTCCTTCACCGGCCTCGACGCCGGGACCTACACGGTCAAGGTCACCAAGGCCGGCGAACTAGCAGGCCTCGACCAGACCGAGGACCCGGACGGCACGAAGGACAACGCCTCCGGCGCGATCACGCTGAACGCCGACCACCCCGTCCAGGAGAACGTCAACTTCGGCTACGTCAAGAAGCACGCGATCTCCGGCACCGTCTACCTCGACCAGAACCGGGACAAGACGAAGAACACGGGCGACATCGACCTGTCCGGCGTCACCGTGAAGCTGCTTGACCCCTCCGGTAACGTCGTGGCCACCACGACGACCGACGCGGACGGCAACTACTCCTTCACCGGCCTGAGCGACGGCACCTACACCGTCCAGGTCGATAAGACCGGTCCGCTCGCCGACACCGAGCAGACCGAGGACCCCTCCGGTCAGGCAGACTCGCGTTCGCAGGCCATCACCTTCACCCGCTCCGATCCGGACGTCATCAACGTCAACTTCGGCTACGCCGAGGACTACACGGTCTCCGGCACCGTGTACTACGACAAGGACCGCTCCGAGACCCTCAACAACTCCGAGCCCGGCTTCGACGGCATCACCGTGAAGCTGCTCGGCGAGGACGGCTCGGTCGTCGCGACGACCACGACGAAGGCCGACGGCACGTACTCCTTCGCCAAGCTGCCCGCCGGCAAGTACACGGTCAAGGTGGAGCCCTCCGACCTGCTCAAGAAGCTTGAGCAGACCGAGGACCCGGACGGCACCAAGGACAACACTTCCGGCGTCGTCCAGGTGAACCACGACAACCCCTCCGTGAAGAACGTGAACTTCGGTTACGCCACGAACTACACGATCAAGGGCACCGTCTACCGTGACGCCGACCGCTCCGAATCCCTCGAGGACGGCGAGAAGCTCTACCAGGGCGTGACCGTCGACCTCCTCGACAACGCCGGTAACGTCGTGGCCACCACGACCACCGACAACAAGGGCGCCTACGCGTTCACTAACCTTGAGGAAGGCACCTACAAGGTGCGCGTCCGCAAGGAAGGCCCCATCGCCGACCTCGTCCAGACCGAGGACCCCGATGGCACCAAGGACAACACCTCTGGTGACATCACCCTCGAGCTGAACGACCCGATCAAGGAGAACGTCAACTTCGGGTACATCTCGAACAACTCGATCTCCGGCACGGTCTACCGCGACGACAACCGCTCCAACTCCCACAACGGGGGCGAGGCCGGCTACCCCGAGCAGACGGTCCAGCTCCTCGACAAGGACGGCCAGGTCATCGCGACCACCAAGACCGATGCCAACGGCAACTACTCCTTCGACAACCTGCCCGACGGCACCTACTCCGTCAAGGTCGTCAAGGACGGTGCCCTCACCGACCTCGAGCAGACCGAGGACCCGGACGGCACCAAGGACAGCGCCTCCGAGCCCATCGTCCTGAACGAGGACAACCCCACGAAGAAGAACGTCAACTTCGGCTACGTGCCCGACTACTTCATCAAGGGAACGATCTACCGCGACGGCAACCGCTCCGGCGCGCTGGACACGGACGAGAAGCTCTACGAGGGCGTGACGGTCAACCTCGTTGACGCCGACGGCAACGTCGTCGCCACGACCACGACCGACGCGAACGGCAACTACTCCTTCGACAAGCTCCCCGCGGGCACCTACTCCATCAAGGTCGTTCAGGATGGCCCCATCGCCGGCCTCGAACAGACCGGTGACCCGGACGCCACGAAGGACAACGCCTCCGAGCCCATCACGCTGAACAACGACAACCCGTCCAAGACGGACGTCAACTTCGGCTACGTGAACAACAACTCCCTGTCGGGCACCGTCTACCGCGATGACTCGCGCAACGGCGACCAGGACGGCACCGAGCCCGGATACTCCGGCGTCACCGTCCAGCTCCTCGACAAGGATGGCCAGGTCATCGCCACCACGACGACTGACGCAAACGGCAACTACTCCTTCTCCAAGCTGCCCGACGGCACCTACTCCGTCAAGGTCGTCAAGGACGGCGAACTCGCCGACACCGAGCAGACCGAGGACCCGGATGCCACCAAGGACAACGCCTCCGAGCCGGTGACCCTGGGTGAGGACAACCCCTCCAAGGACCACATCGACTTCGGTTACGTGCCGGACTACTCGATCCACGGCCTCGTCTACCGCGACGGTGACCGCAACGAGACGCACGGCGCGGGCGAGAAGGGCTACGCCAACCAGACCGTCGAGCTGCGCGACAAGGACGGCAAGGTCGTCGCGACCACCACGACGGACGCGAACGGCGCCTACTCCTTCTCCAAGCTGCCCGCCGGCGACTACACCGTCAAGGTCGTCAAGGACGGTGCCCTCACCGACCTCGACCAGACCGAGGACCCGGACTCCACCAAGGACAGCGTCTCCGGCGTCATCTCGCTGAGCAATGACCACCGCACCCAGACGGACGTCAACTTCGGTTACATCGCCAACAACTCCATCAACGGCACCATCTACCGCGACGGTGACCGCAACGGAAAGAAGGGCGACACCGAAGGACGCTACTCCGGCGTGAGCGTCCAGCTCCTCGACAAGGACGGCAAGGTCATCGCCACCACGACGACCGACAAGGACGGCAAGTACTCCTTCGAGCACCTGCCCGACGGCACCTACTCCGTCAAGGTCGTCAAGGACGGCGTGCTGGCCGACACCGACCAGACCGGCGACCCCGACAACAAGCTGGACAACGCGTCCGAGCCGATCACCCTCGACGAGAAGAACCCCACCAAGGGCGACGTCGACTTTGGCTACGTCCCGAACAACACCATCAAGGGAACTGTCTACCGCGACGACAACCGCGACAAGATGATCGACGGTGACGAGCCCGGCCTCGAGCGCGTGAGCGTCCAGCTCCTCGACGAGGACGGCAAGGTCCTCCAGACCCTCGACACCGACGCGGACGGCAACTACGCCTTCCAGCACCTGCCCGACGGCAAGTACACCGTCAAGGTCGTGCGCTCCTCGTCCATCAAGGACTACGACCAGACCGAGGACCCCGACGCCACCATCGACGACACCTCCGCGGTGTACACGATGGGCCCGGAGAACTCCCTGCAGGAGAAGGTCAACTTCGGCTACGTGCCCGACTACTCGATCGCCGGTCGCGTCTACCGCGACTCCGACAAGTCCGGCTCCTACACCGACGGTGAAGAAACCTTCTCCGGCGTGACGGTCGACCTGCTCGACAAGGACGGCAACGTCGTGGCCACCACGACGACCGATAAGGACGGCAACTACTCCTTCGAGAAGCTGCCCGCCGGCACCTACCGCGTCAAGGTCCACCCGGACGGCGACCTCGCCGGCCTCGACCAGACCGAGGACCCCGACGGCATCGCCGACTCCATGTCCGGTGAGATCACGATCGGCTTCGAGAACCAGTTGGTCACCGGCGTGAACTTCGGTTACGTCGCACCCGACGTCCCGGCCACCAAGCCGAAGAAGGGCCTCGCCCGCACCGGCTTCGACGGCCTGATCGGCGGGGCTGGCCTGGGAGCGGCCGTCGTTGGCGGCATGTTCCTGTGGATGCGTCGCCGTCGCCAGGACTGACATCCATTCGGCCTGAGCCTCGACGAGGCAGTGGCTGAGTGAGTCGAGAAGGGGCGGGTACTTCGGTACCCGCCCCTTTGGCGTACCCGGGTGGTCGTGTGGCTGGTGCGTGTGGCACCGCTGGTGTTCTGAGCGCCGCCTGATCTCCGGCCGCCGCGTGGCCTGCCCGCCCGCTCGCCGTCCGCGCTGCGAGCTTTCAGCTCGGCGCGTCGGCTCGTTGTCCGGCCAGGCCCTGCCGCCGCCCACCGGCACCGCGGCTAGGCCGTTTGGACCGGCCGGTGCCCTCCACACCAGTGGCGCGCGGTGTGCTGATGGGCGCGGTGCATCGTCTCGTAGCCCGCCTTGGCCCTGCTGCCGCCCCCGGCACCGCGTCCAGGCCCTGGGTTGTTGTATGTGGCCCAGTTGTGGCTGTCAATCATCAATTTCGCATGCAATTCCCCTGAGAGTATTTCAGGTATTGAAATCTAATCGTTGATATTCTGCGGTGTTTGAGCTTGTGTTGGTTTGTGTCGTGGGGGAATTGCATGCGAAATTTGGCTGGCGGTGGTCTTGTCGTCGTCTCAGTAATTTCGCACGTAATTCCCCTGTGCGTGTTTCAAATATTGAATTTATGTTGTTGGGATTGCAATGTTTTCGGGCTATCTCCAAAAGTGACCGAGGGAAATTATGTGCGAAATTTGTGTGGGGTGGTCTCTGTGTCGCGTCTCGAAGCCTCGCCAGGCCTTGAGGCCGTCCACCGGCACCGGCGCGGGTACCTGAGGATCCCCGGGGGCCTTCCATTCCACGCCGGTGGCGCCTGGAGCGCTGTCGTGGCTAGCCCTAACTCTGCCTCGTGTTCGGTACAAAATTCTCCCTGCTCAGTGTTGTGCTGAGCAAAGCGGTACAAAACTCTCCCCGCATGCGTAGATTGCGCCAAATTGGGCCATTTTGGGCGAGCAGGGAGAGTTTTGTCCCGGACATGCGGTGAAAGCGGGTGTGCAGGGAGAGTTTTGTCCCGGATATGGCGTGGACGGGTGCCCGCTGGCCGAATCTGCTCGTGTGCCCTGGTGAGCGGCGGTGACATATCGCCGCCCACAGGCAGGCCAGCACGCCCCTTCTCATTGAGGCCTCATACAGCCGTCATACAGCCGCACACGGCCCCGCAAGGCCCGGCATAGCCCCGTACAGCCAGGTACATGACCCGTGCAAGCTGCGCACAGATCAGAACAGTCTCATCCAGCCGATGCGGCCACACGCAGCGCATGCAGGAGCGCCCGGGGCCGTGGCCCCGGGCGCTCCCAGCAACAAATGAGCTCCGATAACTAGCGGAACAACTTCAAGGCGTTCGGCCCGATCATGAACGGCGCCAAGATCATCGACGAGCCCAGTCCCACACCGAAGCCACCAATCACGTCCGTCACCCAGTGGACACCCAGGTACAGGCGCGTCACGCAGATGAACACAATGAACACGAGGGCGGCGGCCCACAGCAGGTAACGGAGACGACGGCCCAGGCGCGTCATCGTCAGCACCAGGACCAGCGACACGATCAGTGCGGTTACCGCCGTGGCGTGACCCGACGGGAACGAGTAGCCATCCTCGGTGATCAGACGGTAGGCCTCTTCCGGGCGCGGACGCGAATCAATGTGCTTAATGATGTAGCCATTGATCCCCGAGAAGGCCACGGAGCCCAGAATGTACAGGGCATGCATGACCTTCTTGACGAGCCACCACACGAAGGCCGCCACGGCCAGCGCCACAATGACAGCGCGCTTGGGATCGAAGAGCCACGACGCGCCCGTCATGAACGTGTTCATCGCCGGCGTGCGCGACGCAATGAAGTCAGACCACACCGTCGTGTCGATCGACAGGGGACTCGTGATGAACCCACCCGCGACGGCGACAATCGCGACGAGGAGCACCCCGACGATGACGGAGGGGGACAGGAATCGACGAACAATCATAGTGAAATCCTACCGTAGTGTCAGTCGTTTGCGCCGTACTCGTACACCCAGCGCCCGGCCCGCCGCGAGAAGCGCGAACGCTCACGCATCTGCCCGGTTTCACCCGTGGCCACATCACGCCACGAGGCCACGAAGGTGACGGTACCCTCCTCGTCGGAAGGACCCCCGGCCTCGGCCCCCAGGATCTGCAGGCCCGTCCACTGCGTCCCCTCCACCCAGTACGGGGGAGCGGGGCGCGTGCGCGGATGCCACGTGCGGAACAGGTAGTCCTCGTCGCGCAACGCGAACGCCGTGTAGCGCGACCGCATGAGCGCCTCGGCGGTCGGAGCCGCCTCCCCATCCAGGTAGGGCCCGCAGCACTGCGCCAGCAGCGCCCCCGACCCGCACGGACAGGTACGAGGCCGGGGCACGCCAGCACCGGACGCGCCGGGGGCAGCGGGGGAGGAGGTCACGCCTGGTCGCCCAGAGAAGCCAGCCAGCGCTCCGCATCCAGGGCGGCGCGGCAGCCGGAACCGGCGGCCGTGATGGCCTGACGGTACGTGTGGTCCACGGCGTCGCCGCACGCGAATACGCCCGCCACGGACGTGCGCGTCGACGGCTCGTCGACCGTGATGTAGCCGGCCTCGTCGAGGGCGACCTGGCCACGCAGGAAGCCCGTGCGCGGCAGGTGACCGATCGCGACGAACACGCCGTCCACGGCGATCTCGCGTTCGGAGCCATCCACCGTCGAGGTCAGGCGCAGGCCGGTCACGGACTCGTCACCGAGCACCTCGGCGACGGTCGCGTTCCACTCAAAGGAGATCTTCGGGTTGTTCAGGGCGCGCTCAGCCATGACGCGCGAGGCGCGCAGGGTGTCGCGGCGGTGCACGACGACGACCTCGGACGCGAAGTTCGTCAGGAAGGTCGCCTCCTCCATCGCGGAGTCGCCGCCGCCGATGACGGCCAGGCGACGATCCTTGAAGAAGAAGCCGTCGCAGGTCGCGCAGTAGGAGACACCGCGGCCGGAGAACTCCTCCTCGCCGGGCACGTTCATGTGACGGTACTCGGAGCCGGTGGCCAGGATGACGGCGCGCGCGTAGAAGACCTCGTCCTCGGTCGCCACGGCCTTCACGTCGCCCTCAAGGTTGACGGCCACGACGTCCTCGTAGCGCACGTCCGCGCCGAACTTTTCCGCCTGCTCGCGCATGTTGTCCATGAGCTCGGGGCCCTGAATGCCCTCGGGGAAGCCGGGGAAGTTCTCGACCTCGGTCGTGTTCATGAGCGCACCGCCCGCGGCCAGCTGTCCGGCCAGCACGATCGGGGCGAGGCCGGCGCGGGCCGTGTAGACCGCGGCCGTGTAGCCGGCGGGACCCGAGCCGACGATGACGACGTCGTGGACGGTGGCGCCCTCGGGCACCTGCGCCGACGGGATCTGCACCTCGGCGGCCTCAGTGGTGGCCTCGGTGGGTTCGGCCGTCACAAGGCCCGGAATCGCAACGAAAGACATGCGTACCCTCCTTAGGGGTTACTGAACGGTGAGTTCGGAGATCCACGCCCAGTTGCGGCCGTCCTGGCCCTTGGGCATCGAGCGGAACTGCAGCGCGATCGAGTCGGTTTCGACAGGGGTCGGGAGCTTAATCGTGGTCGTCGGAGACAACGCCGACGTAGCCAGTTCTGTTCCACCGCGCGGGTTCGACGGGTCCGTGACGTTACGCACGACGACCTCACCGCCGGAGGTGGCCGGATCCATGTTGAGCGTCACCGAGGACACGGTGGCCTTCTGCTGCAGCTTGACGACGATCGTCACGGAGGTCTCGTCGCGGAACTGGTTAGTGTCAAACCAGCGTGAGGACCACGACGTGGACGGGTTCGAGTCGATCATGTTGATCGCGCGGTCCGGGTGGTCGCCGTCGTCGTTGTTCCACGACAGGACCTGCACGGAGGAGATCACGGGCGTCACGGATTCGGTCGGGGGAGGCGTCGTCGTGAGGACGGGTGCGGGTTCCGCGCCGGATTCCTGGGCGCTCACGCCGTCACGCAGCGACTGGCCGAGGTCCAGGTTGGTGACCGGGCGCGTCGCCATCCACGGTCCCCAGATCGCACCGAAGAGGAACAGGACGACGCCGAAAATGAGGGCGGGTCGCGTCGGGTCGATCAGCTTCGCGGAGCGCTCGGGCGTGGCGTTGTCCTCGTTGGACGAGGCCGGGGCAGCCTGTGCGGGAGCCGCCGGGATGGGCGCAACGGAGTCCATGACCTCGGTCGGATCGTCGACCGGGGGAGCGGGGATCGCGGCCTCGGCCGCCGGCTGCACGCGGGGGATCTGGTGCGTGGCGGGCGCATCGGCCAGGGGCTCGGGGTGCGGGTAGTCCTCGGGGTTGATGTCGCCTTCGCGTTCGTATCCGCTGGCCGCGGGTGCGGGTGGCGGGGGAGCGAGCGGGAAGGCCGAGGAGGCAACGTTGGCGCTGTCCGTGGGGCCCGTGAGGGGCTCGACACCTAGCTCTGCCAGGGATTCGGCCATCGATCGGCTGTCCGGCTCGGGGGCCTTGTCCGCATCGGGGCTCGGAATGGGGTCGGTCTGCGGTGCGGGGACCGTGTCCGCGTCGGGCAGGGGGATGCCCTGCGCCTGGGCGATGGCCTCAACAGCGGGCGCTGCGATGGCCTCGGCAACGACGGGATTCTCGACGGGAGCCTGCGTCGCGGGGCCGAATGCCGGGACCTCGGCGGGGGCAGGAATGGGCGGAGCGTCAACCGATTCGTCGCTCGACGAGGCCGGGGGCGCCGGGGGAGCCGGAATCGGCGAGTCAGCGACGACCTCGTCGAACGACGGCAGTTTCTTCTCGTCGCCGGGGCGTTCGGGCGTGGGAGCCATCGGGTCCTCCGTCTGGTCGGGTGTGTGTCCCGTCATTATCGCAGCTGGGTCGGGGGTCGCAGTGGAAGACGCTGCCAGGATGTTCACCACAGCGGCGGGCACGTGCAGGCGCGTGAGCAGCGGGCGCATCATCGCAGCGGATTCGCGGGGGGCCGCGAAGCGTAGGACGATCAGGTAGACGAGGCCGGTCACCACAGAGACGACGGAGAGCTTGACGCCCGCCAGTAGCATACGTCCCAGCGTCGAGGAGATGCCCGTGTGGATGCCCATGATCCACAGGAGGCCAAAGCCCACGAGGCCCGCGACGATCGCTGCGCCCAGGTAGGCGACGTAGGAGCGCAGCAGTCCCGCGCGATCCACGAAGCTATTTTCGCGTGAGACCCACACGACGGCGATGACGCCCTGCGTCAGGCGGCAGGCGGTCTCGCCGAGGGCCGCAGCGACGACCCACCAGCGCGCGCCGGTGAGGGCGTACATGGACCAGCCGACGATGACCTGGATGATTGTGGGACCGATGCCCATGAGGAACACGGGCTTGACGTCCTCGTATGCGAAGAAGACGCGCTGGCTCATGAGGACCATGCCGGTCGACGCGACGCCGGGCATCAGCGAGGCGAGGACGAGGGCGTAGCCGGTCACGGCCTCGGGGTCGCCGCCCTTGGCGGCCATCGCGATCTCCATCATGGGGACGGAACCGGCCATGAGCATGGCTGCTGCGACGAGGGTCAGCGACGTGATTGTGCGCACGCCCAGGTGGTAGCTGTCGGCCACCGCCCGGTCGTCGCCGTCGGCCACGGCCCCGGCCATGCGGGTGAAGATCGCGGTCGTCAGGGACACGGTGATGAGCGACTGCGGGACCATGAAGATCATGAAGGCCGTCGAGTAGGCGAGGATGCCGACGACGCCGCCCTGCGCGCCGTTGCGGCCGATGAAGCCGTCGGCCATGGCCGCCAGGTTGTTCGTCGACAGGACGCCGACCTGGGAGACGCCGAGGGTCGCAAACGTCCATCCGGCCACTCGCGGCATCGACCCGAAGGAGGTTCCGCGGAAGTGGAAGTCCGGCTTGAAGGACACGCCCGCACGACGCATCGGCCACAGCAGGCACAGCGCCTGGCAGATGACGCCCAGGGTCGCTGAGCCCGCGAGCACCCAGAACTGTGCGCCTGTCAGGTCACCCGCGGGAATGCCGCCGTCGGGTGCGCCGCCCCAGATCACGAGGAAGAGGCCGAGGCCGGCGATGCCGACGACGTTGTTGACGACGGGCGCCCACATGTAGGGTCCGAAGATTTCGCGGGCGTTGAGAAGCTCGCCCAGCAGGTTGTAGAGCCCGTAGAAGAAGAGCTGGGGCAGGCACAGCAGCGCAAACAAAATCGCGAGGTTGCGGATGTCCTCGGTGTAGCCTGCGGCTGTGATCATGACGAGCACGGGGGCGAGCACCATCGTCACGAAGGTGACGAGGAAGAGAAGCGTTCCCGCGAGGGTGAGCAGCCGGTTGACGTAGGTATCGCCGTCGTGGCGGCGCTTGATCGCGCCCACGATCTGGGGTACCAGGACCGCGTCGAAGATGCCGGAGGCCAGCAGGTTGAACACGGTGTTGGGCAGCGTGTTCGCCGTCTGGAACGCGGCGCCGACGCCGCCGGCGGTTGCGCCAACCGCGGCGATGAGCATCGCGTTACGGATGAAGCCGAGGATGCGCGACACCATGGTGCCCGATGCCATGAGCGCCGATGCTCTCAGGATCGATCGGCGAGGCGTATTCGAGCTCATGGGGTCTCCTTCGTCGTTGCTGTCTCTGATTCGGTGTTGTCGTCTGTGGGCGCCTCGTCGGCGCTACCGGCATCGGTCGAGTCGGCCTCGGGCGAGTCGGCCTCGGGCGAGCCCTGCGCCTTGCGGGCGGCCCTCTTGCGGAGCGACCGCGTGATGCCGACGAGGAAGAGCGCTGCGAAGAGCGAGGCGATGACGGCCGTGATCGCGTCCTCCCACCCGGCGCGCATGCGCACGGTCACGGTCTGGGAGTCGTCGAGGACGACGCCGTCCGGCGTCGTGACCTTGTAGGTGACCGCGATGTCGCCGCTGCCGATCGCGCCCACGGGCACCTCGACGGTCGTGGCGCCCTGCGCGGCCAGCGTCTGGGAAAGCGCCGGGGTGGCGCGCAGACGCGGGTCGTCGGGCACGAGGGTGACGTCGACGTGGATCGGCCACGGGAGGTTATTGCGCACGAGGACGGGGAAGTTCGCGGACTTATTGATGAGGTTGACGGCCGAGGACGGTTCGACGCTCACCGCGGAGAGCATGCCCGTGATCTGCGACGTCATCGCGGTCGCAGAGTCGAGCTGTTCGGAGGGGGTGCGCTGCGCGGCCAGGGAGGGCAGGATCTTCGGCGTGACCGAGTCGTACACCGCGTCGGGATCGTCCGTGGCCTTCGCGAGAGGCCCGAGGCTGGTCAGGGACGAGGACATGGCTGAGATCGCAGTGGACGTGTCCGCGTCGAGCGTGCCTGCGTCGACGGTCTGCCGCTCGACGTCGGTTGGCTCACTGGAGGCGATGTCACTGAAAGTCTGGGCGGAGACCCAGCGCGGGGAAAAGAGGGCGTTGACGCGTTTGGTGAGGGACTCGTTGATGGTCGTGCCGCGCGCGGCCGCCGCGAAGAGAGTGCGCGACGAGGCGGGGCGTTCCCGCACGATGATCGCCGTGATCGCCGCGAGGGCCTGCTCGGCGTCGAGCTCGTCGCCGCCGGAGGCGTTCCACGACAGGATTGAGGCGAGGTCGGCCTGTTGGGCGAGCGTGCGCGCCCCGGTGCCGTCGGTCGCCGTCTCGCCCGTCGCAGGGTTGACGTTGACGCGCGCGTAGGAGGTGAAGGTGACCTCTTCGGCGGGGGTGAGTGCCGAGGCCGGCGCGATCGTGATCTGGTCGGGGGAGGCGTAGTTCGACAGGAATGCCGTGCCGAAGGTCGTGTCGGCTGGCCATGCGACGTTGCGCAGGATCGTGGGCCCCGCGTCTGGCGCGGTTGTCGTCGTGCCGCTCTGCCCGGAGGGAGAAGACGACGCTGCGGGGCTGGGGGTTTCCGTGGCGCTCGCGGCCGTGGCGCTCGCGGAGGGCGAGGGGGTCGGAGACGCGGGTGAGGCCGTGGGTGAGGTCGTGGGGGCCACCCAGCCGGCCTCGCGCAGGGATGAGGGGAAGGCCGCGATCGAGCGGGAGGCTCGGTCCCAGAAGCCCGTGTTGCCCGACAGGGCGAGGGCCCCGAGGTCGGCGTCGCCCTCGGGGAGTGCAATGAGTTCGTTTGCTGCCCCCATGAGGGCGGACACGAAGGCCTCGGATTGAAGGTCGCGCGAGCGCTGCGCGGGGTCGGTCGCCGTGGGCGCGGGCGTCGGGGTGGGGGAGGAGGATGGGCTCGGCGAGGCCGTGGCGGCGCCCGACTGCCCCGACTGGGTGCCGGACTGATCGGACTGCCCCGATTGTCCGTGAGAGGCGTCGGAATCGGGCGAGGGGCTCGGCGAGGCGGTGGGCTGCGGTCCGTGCGGGATGAGCAGCGGGTCAACGGCGAGGGTGACGCCGGGGGAGGCGGCCAAGTTCAGGACGGCGGAGCGTTCGGCCTGGTCCTGGGTGGCGCTCGTCGACGTCCAGGGGACCACGGCGTTCACGCGTGAAGCAGAGACCTGGGCGCCCGAGTCCCACACGAGGATCGAACGGTCCTTGCCGGAGTACTCGCCGGAGTTGGCGGCCACGGTGATGACGCGCGGCCCCCACTCGGTCGCGTCGGTCAGGGGAAGCGAGGAGGTGGGGATGTGGATCTCGAAGGGGACCGTGGCTCCGCGGGTGATGTCGGTGAGCGAGGAGGACGCGGCGTGCGTGGCGTCGGGTTCGTCCTCGGTGAGTGCCGTCGTGAGCGCGGCCACCGAAATCGGCGTCTCGTTGGCGACGAACACCTCGAGGGAGATGTTCGCGAGCGTCGTCGGCGAATCATTGCGGACCGTACCGGAGACAATCACTTCGTTTTCGCTCGTCACGATGCGTGGAGAGAGCGAGTTAATGGAGATGACGAGGCCCGACGCTTCGGCCGCCGCACCCATCACGGCGGGGCGCGACGCGTCCGACTGCGAGGCCTCCGCGGGCAGGGGAGCAGCCCCGGCCTCGTGCATTCCGAGGCCGAAGGGAAGAGCCAGCGCCGCGCACGCGGCGACCACCCGCACCACGCGCCTAGTCACGGCCATCCCGGTACAGCAGGTCGAGGGCGATGCGCACGATGCGACGCTCGTTCGGGTAGGCGAGCTGGCGCGACACGTCGCGCAGCGGCACCCACGCGGCCTCCTCGGCCTCGTGATCCGGATCCCCATCCACGGTGATCGTGCCGGACTCGTACCCCATGAGGTAGTGGTGGACGACCTTGTGGACGCGGCGGTCGTTGCCGGAGAACCAGTAGTCGATCGACGCGAGGTGGCGGATGATGCGCCCGTGGATGCCTGTTTCCTCGGCGACCTCGCGCAGCGCGGCCTGCTGGGGGGTCTCGGAACCCTCGAGGTGGCCCTTGGGTAGGCACCACTCGATGCGGCCCGCTCGATTGCGTCGCGCGATCAACGCCGCATAGGGAATTCCGTCACGCACGTCGACGACGATGCCGCCCGCGCTGGTTTCCGCGGAAATCGGCAGGTGAGAGCGGCCAGCGCGCACAGAAGCGGACCGACGCGGGGGTCTGGGCACCCCGCCTCGGCGGTCAACTGGACGTGCAGGCATGACTCCACTTTAGCCGGTACGCGGCCCCCGGTAGTCGGCCAGGGCCCTTTCCTGGCATGCTTAGGGGCGATGAGTACCCAGTCAGCTTCTCCGAATAACGGCCCCGTGACCGCGCAAAACGCCGGAACGACGGACATTCCTACCCTCATGGCGAACGCCACGAGGACCTTCGCTGCGCTCCCGCCCGCGATTATGGAACTCGGCACGATTTTTCACGAGGCCGGGGAGGAGCTCGCGCTCGTCGGCGGGCCCGTGCGCGACGCGTTCCTGGGTGTGACGCCGCACGACTTCGACATGACGACGTCCGCGCGCCCCGAGCGCACCGAGGAGCTCCTCGCCCAGTGGGGCAACGCGACCTGGGACATCGGCAAGGAGTTCGGCACGATCGGCGGCCGCCGCGGCGACCTGGTCGTCGAGGTGACGACCTACCGCACCGACGAGTACGAGATCGGTTCGCGCAAGCCCGAGGTGACCTTCGGCGACACCCTCGAGGGCGACCTGACGCGCCGCGACTTCACGGTCAACGCGATGGCGATGCGCCTGCCGCAGATGGCCCTCGTCGACCCGTGCGGCGGCCTTGCAGACCTCGCGGACGGCAACCTGCGTACCCCCGTGTCCGCCGAGCAGTCCTTTGACGACGATCCGCTGCGCATCATGCGCGCCGCACGCTTTAGCGCCCAGCTGGGCCTCGACGTCGACCTGGACGTCATGAACGCGATGGAAACCATGGCCTCGCGCCTCGAGATCGTCTCCGCCGAGCGCATCCGCGCCGAGCTCGAGCGCCTCATCATCTCGCCCTACCCGCGTCGCGGCATCGAGCTGATGGTCCACACGGGCGTCGCCGACATCGTCCTGCCCGAGGTCGCCGCCCTCGTCTCCACCGTGGACGAGCACAAGCGCCACAAGGACGTCTACGAGCACACCCTCACCGTCGTCGAGCAGGCGATGGACCTGGAGACCGGCCCGGACGGCCCGGTTCCCGCCCCCGACTTCATCCTGCGTTTCGCGGCCCTCATGCACGATGTCGGTAAGCCGGCGACCCGCCGCTTCGAGAAGAACGGCACCGTGTCCTTCCACCACCACGAGATCGTGGGCGCCAAGATGACGCGCAAGCGCATGAAGGCGCTGCACTTCGACAAGGCCACGACCGAGGCCGTGACCACCCTGGTCGCGCTGCACCTGCGCTTCCACGGTTACGGCGAGGCCGCCTGGTCCGATTCCGCGGTGCGCCGCTACGTGGCCGACGCGGGCGACCTCCTCGAACGTCTCCACCGCCTCACCCGCGCCGACTGCACGACCCGCAACCGCCGCAAGGCCAACTACCTGTCGGCCGCCTACGACGACCTCGAGGCGCGTATCGCCACCCTGCGCGAGCAGGAGGAACTCGACGCGATCCGCCCCGACCTCGACGGCGACCAGATCATGGAGATCCTCGGGCTGCGTCCCTCGCGCGCCGTCAAGATCGCGCGCGACTACCTGCTCGAGCTGCGCATGGAGCGCGGGCCGCTGGGCGAGGAGGCGGCCCGTCAGGCGCTTCTCGACTGGTGGGCGTCGGACGACGTGCGCGCGCTCGCCGAGGAATACCAGGCCCAGCAGGCCCACTGGGAGGCCAAGGTCGCGGAAAAGAAGGCCCGCAAGGCCGCCGCGAAGGCCGCCCGCGAAGCCCAGGAGAACTGAGACCGGGCGCTGAGACGGCTGCGGGGCGACAATCGTCACGCCCGCGCGCGGTGCGGTGCCGGGGCCACCGCCGTACTCTGGGAATAATTCGACTATTCGTGAGGAGAGTTATCGCATGAGCACGTTCACCCCCGAGAAGGCATCGGCCGATATCGGCGTGTACGGCCTGGGAGTCATGGGCGCAAACCTCGCCCGCAACCTGGCCCGCAACGGCTACGCGACCGCCGTCTTCAACAGGACCCAGGCTCGCACCGAGAAGCTCATGGCCCAGCACGGCGACGAGGCGACCTTCGTCCCCGCGTCCACGCTCGAGGACTTCATCGCCTCCCTGCGCACCCCGCGCGTCGCCATCATGATGGTCCAGGCCGGCCCCTCGACGGACGCCGTCATGGAGCAGCTCGCCGCGCTCATGGACGAGGGCGACATCATCGTCGACTGCGGTAACTCCCTGTTCACCGACACGATCCGCCGCGAGAAGTGGGCCGCCGAGCGCGGCCTGCACTTCGTGGGCGCGGGCGTCTCCGGCGGCGAGGAGGGCGCCCTGTGGGGTCCCTCCATCATGCCCGGCGGCACCCCGGCCTCGTACGACCGCCTCGGCCCCATGTTCGAGGCGATCGCCGCCACCTACGACGGCGTGCCCTGCTGCACCTACATTGGCGCGAACGGCGCCGGCCACTTCGTGAAGATGGTGCACAACGGCATCGAGTACGCGGACATGCAGGTCATCGCCGAGGCCTACACCCTCCTGCGCGAGGGCCTGGGCGCCACCCCCGCCGAAATCGCCGACATTTTTGCCGCGTGGAACGAGGGCGAGCTCAACTCCTACCTCATGGAGATCACCGTCGAGGTCCTGCGCCAGGTGGACGCCGAGACCGGCAAGCCCCTCGTCGACCTCATCGTGGACGCCGCCTCCCAGAAGGGCACCGGCAAGTGGACCGTGCAGACCGCCCTCGACCTGGCCGTCCCCGTCACCGCGATCGGCGAGGCGACCTTCGCGCGCGGCGCCTCCTCCGAGCCGGCTCAGCGCGCGGCCGGACAGACGCTCGCGGGCAACGCCTCCGCTCTCGTCATCGAGTCGGACGAGGCCCGGGCCGCGTTCATTGAGGACGTGCGCCAGGCGCTCTTCGCCTCCAAGATCGTCGCCTACTCGCAGGGCTTCGACGAGATCGAGGCCGGTGCCGCCGAGTACGAGTGGGACATCGACAAGGGTGCCCTGGCTCGCATCTGGCGCGCGGGCTGCATCATCCGCGCGGCCTTCCTCGACGACATCACCCGCGCCTACGAGGCCGACCCCGACCTGCCGCTGCTGCTGGCCGCCGAGCCGTTCGCGACCCGCTTCCAGGAGTGCACGCCCGCGCTGCGCCGCGTCGTGGCCCAGGCCGCTCTCGCCGGCGTTCCGATTCCCGTGTTCGCCTCGTCCCTGGCCTACTTCGACCAGATCCGGTCAACGCGCCTGCCGGCTGCCCTCATCCAGGGCCAGCGCGACTTCTTCGGCTCGCACACCTACCACCGGGTCGACAAGGAGGGTGTCTTCCACACCCTGTGGGCGGTGCCGGGTCGTCCCGAGGAACAGTGGTCCTGATCTGAGGACACGGAACACTTCGTAGCGGGGGTGGGCGCGCCGCGGGCGCACCCACCCCCGCTGTGTTGCAGCCCATACTTTGGGGTTCTTTCAGGAAACACGGTTACGCTAGAGGTACAACAATCCGCTGAAAGGGCGAATACGTGGCTACTAACAACGGACGGTCCGACTGGAACGACATCATCGAGCCTGGCGGCTCGGGCGCGTCGAGGCATGACGCTCTGCCCTCACGCCGTGCGGCGCGACGCGCTGCTTCGTCGCGCGCTTCCACGAAGGCTGCCACGGCCTCGTCGGCCGGTAAGAAGGGTCCCGCGAAGAAGAAATTCCGGTGGGCCAAGCGCATCGGGTTTGGAATTCTGACCATCTTCCTGGGTGTGTTTATCGCCGGCATGGCCGTGTTCCTGTACCTCTACAACACGCTGACCATTCCGGCGCCGGACGATCTGGCCCTCGCGCAGAAGACGACCGTCTACTACGCCGATGGCACGACCGAGATGGGCACCCTGGGTGAGATCAATCGTCAGATCATCGACACGACGAAGCTGCCCGACTACGTGCCCAAGACGATCGTCGCCTCCGAGGACCGCACGTTCTACACGAACAACGGCGTCGACCTGAAGGGCATTTTCCGCGCGCTCATCAACAACCTGCGTGGCGGTGCTCGCCAGGGCGGATCGACCCTCACCCAGCAGTACGTGGAGCGTTACTACATGGGCGAGACCACGTCCTATACGGGCAAGCTCAAGGAAGCCGTCCTGGCGATCAAGATTAACCGTGAGAAGTCCAAGGACGAGGTCATTGGCGCCTACATGAACACGATCTACTTCGGTCGTGGCGCCTACGGCATCGACGCCGCCGCCCAGGCCTACTTCGGCCACGGCGCGGACCAGCTGACCCTGTCCGAGTCGGCGCTCCTCGCGGCCGTCATCCCCGCGCCCTCCGCGTGGGACCCCGCCGTGAACCCCGACAAGGCGAAGGAGCGCTGGGAGCGCGACCTGAACCTCATGCTGGAGGACGGCTGGATTACTCAGGCGCAGCACGACTCCGCGGTCTTCCCCGAGACGATTGACCCCGACACCCTCAACAGCGCGTCGATGAGCGGCACGACCGGCTACCTGATGGCTCAGGTCAAGTCGGAGCTGATCGCCTCCGGCCAGTTCGATGAGGACAAGATCAGCCAGGGTGGCCTGCGCATCACTTCGACGATCGTGAAGGAACACCAGGATCAGGCCGTCGCGGCCGCCGAGGGCATGAACGAGGTGGATGGCTGGGATCCCACGTACCAGCACGTTGCCCTGTCCTCGATGGACCCGGCCACGGGCGAGATCCTCGCCGAGTACGCGGGCGCCGACTTCGAGAAGCGCCAGCAGAACGCGGTCACGCAGGATATCGCGATGGCCGGCTCGTCCTTCAAGCCCTTCGCACTGCTTGCAAACGCGCGCGTGGGTGGTACCGTCTACGACACCTATTCGGGCAAGTCTCCCCAGTACTTCCGAGGCATGGGCACCCCCGTCATGAACGACGGCGGATACTCGTTTGGCAATGTGACCCTCGTGAAGGCGACCGCCTACTCGATGAACACGGTGTTCGTGGGCCTCAATGACGACGTGGAGCCGGAGAACACGCTGAAGGCGGCCATCGATGCGGGTATTCCCGAGGACACGGTGGGCCTGAACGAGGAGCTGCTCAACGTGCTGGGCCCCTCCTCGCCGCACAACATCGACTTGACGACCGCCTACTCGACGATCGCGAACGGTGGCGAGCGCGTCACCGCCCACATCGTCAAGAAGGTTGAGGACTCGAACAACAAGCTGCTCTACAGCGGTGACGTGGCCCCCAAGCGCGTCTTCGAGGTCGAGGAAGTTTCCTCCATCATGCCGGCCCTCGAGGCCGTCACGAGCGGTGATGGTACGGCCAGCCGCGTCGACGCCTCGATTCCGCGACTGACCACCGCCGGTAAGACCGGTACCTCCTCCGACCAGCTGTCCGCGCAGTTTGTGGGCTTCGTGCCCGGCATGGTCACGGCCGTGTCGATGTACCAGTCCGACGAAGCGGGCAACTCGGTGCCGCTGGACGACGTGGGTGGCCTGGATCAGTTCCACGGCGGCGACTGGCCTGTGGACGTGTGGATCGACTACATGAAGCCCGCGACGGCGAACCTGTCGGGCGACGACTTCACGTGGAAGGTCGAGTCCAACCGCAAGGTGCACAACAACGCGCCCACGCCCGCGCCGAGCGCGACGAGCGAGGCCCCGCAGTCTGCTCCGGCGCCCACCGAGACGCCTACCCCGACGGAGACCCCGTCCGCCGAGCCCACAGAGGGTTCGGAGAACGGCAACAACGGGAATAACGGCAACGGTTCCAACAACGGGAATGGCTCGAACAATGGGAACGGTTCCAACAACGGGAACAATGGCAACGGTTCCAACAGCGGCAATACCGGGAACAATAACACCGGCAACAACAATGGTGGCCGAAGAAACTAGCCGAGTGTCCTAGTGTCACTGCTGCGGGCCCCGAGGAGCATCCTCGGGGCCCGCAGTGCGTTCGCAGGAGTGTGCCTATGCGGATAGGAAATGCCTATGCGGATAGGTTATGAACATCCGGATAGGTTAATAACCTATCCGCAAGTGAATAACCTATCCAGATGCGTGCAACCTATCCGCATGTGAGTGCAGGAGTTCCCGCCATACGCCCTCTGCGACTGGGTGCGTCGCGCTTGCCGCGCTCCGGCAGGGGCCCGCACCGACGTGTCGTAGACGAGCCTCAGGGATCACATGCACAGCAAAAGGGGTGGCCCCCGCTCGTATGAGCGGGGGCCACCCCTTCAATCAGCATTCAACCGATGCGTGAAGCCTTCACTTCGCGGCGGAAACGCGGACCTTCAGGTTCGCGGACACCTCGGTGTGGAGGCCGACGGTCACCGTGTAGTCGCCAACGGCCTTGATGGGCGAGGCGATGATGACGCGACGACGATCGATGGTCTGGCCCAGCTGCTCCTTGACCGCGTCAGCGATCGCAGCAGCGGAGACGGCGCCGAACAGGCGGCCGGAGTTGCCAACCTTGCCGGAGATCTCGACAACGGCACCCTGGAGGGCGTCGCGCACGGCGCGAGCGTCGTCGATCGTGGCGATCTCGTGGCGGCGACGAGCAGCGGCGATCTGGTCGATCTGCTTCTGCGCGCCGGCGGTCCACTTGGCGGCGAAGCCGCGGGGGACCAGGTAGTTGCGGGCGTAGCCAGCCTTGACCTCGACGACCTCGCCGGCGTGGCCGAGGTTGGGGACGTCGTGGGTGAGGATCAGTTTCGTGGTAGCCATATCAGCTGTGTCCTTCCCTTATCAGCGGCCGGTCGTGGAGTAGGGCAGCAGAGCCATCTCACGCGCGTTCTTGACGGCGCGAGCGATCTTGCGCTGCTCCTGGGTGGAAACACCGGTCACGCGGCGGGCGCGGATCTTGCCGCGGTCCGAGATGAACTTACGCAGCAGAGCGGTGTCCTTGTAGTCGATCTTTTCGATCTTGGCCGACTTCAGCGGGTTGGCCTTCTTCTTGATGGGCTTGTTGCGAAGTTGGGGCTTCGCCATGATGGTCTCCTAGTGAATCCGGGCGGACTGTGCCGCCCCAAGCGTTGTGTCTTCGACGTGGCGTCCGGCGTAGGTGCCGGGGCGCTCGACTTTAGAACGGGGGCTCGTCGCCGAAGGAGGTGGCGCCGCCAGCGGGGGCGGAGCGCCACGGGTCCTCGGGGGAGCCGCCGGTCGGTGCGCCGTAGTTGGCGCCACCCTGGCCATATCCACCCTGGCCGCCGCCGTAACCGCCGCCCTGCTGGGGCGCGCCCTGCTGGCCGCGGTTGTCGGACTGGTAGCCGCCGCCACCGGAGGGGGCGGTGCGGGTGACCTGCGCGCGTGCGCGGCGCAGGGAGGGGCCGACCTCGTCGACCTGCAGCTCAACGACCGTGCGACGTTCACCCTGCTGGGTGTCGTACGAGCGCTGGGTGAGGCGCCCCTGAACGATGACGCGCATGCCCTTACGCAGCGACTCGGCGACGTTCTCAGCGGTCTCGCGCCACACGGAGCAGCGCATGAAGAGGGTGTCGCCGTCGCGCCACTCACCGGCGTTACGGTCGTAGGTTCGGGGGGTGGAGGCCACCGTAAAATCGGCAACCGCGGCGCCGGACTGCGTCCAACGCAGTTCGGGGTCAGCGGTCAGGTTACCGATGACAGTGATGACGGTATCTCCGGCCATGTCGGCTCCTCGGGCTTAGAGGGTGTGGTGTCGGCTCAGTGAGCGTCGGGGCGCAGGAGCTTCGTACGGAGAATGGTCTCGTCGATGCCCATGCGGCGGTTGATCTCGAGAGCGACCTCGGGGGTCGTGGTCATGTCGATGACGACGTAGATGCCCTCAGAACGCTTGAGGATGTCGTAAGCAAGGCGGCGCTTGCCCCAGACGTCAACGTTCTCGACGGATCCGCCGTTGGCAGCCACGGGTGCCAGGTACTTCTCCATCATGGGGGCGACGGTGCGCTCGTCGATCGAAGGATCGAGGATCACCATCAGTTCGTAGTTACGCACGTTGGTTCCCACCTCCTATGGTCTTTACGGTCACGGACGGTCCGTGACAGGAGGGCGTTGCGTATGGCCCGTGAGGGCCTGCTGGACCGGCCGCGGGTGCGGACAGTCCAGCAACCCACTTTACACGGGTAGGAGCGTCTTCGCTAGGGCGTTTCCGGTCACGATTGGCGCCCTCGCGACGAGGCGCGGGCCCACCCCGCCGGGACGCCGAACCCCGCGCGAAACCGGGGGTGGGGACGAGGCCTGCCCCGGCCTCGTCGATCGGCTACAGCGAGCGCGCGCCGAGCCCGTTGGTGAGTGCTCGCATGCCGGTGTAGACGGCCGAGTATGCGAGCCACACGAGCGCGAGGGCCAGCGATGGGTGCGCGGTGAGCGAGGTGGAGTGGGCGATGACCCACAGGAGGGGCGCGTACACGACCAGGTTGACGATGGCGGCGATGGCCAGGTAGCGGCCTCGGCCCGCGCCGATGAGGACGCCGTCGAGGAGGAACACGTACCCGGCGACCGGCTGGAAGAACGCGCTGACGATGATGGCGACGGTCGCGTCGTCGATGACGCCCTGGTCGGTCGTGAAAATGCGCGTGATCCAGGGCGCGGTGATCGCCAGGGCGACGCCGACGGCGACGCCGAAGCCGATGCCCCAGCGCGAGAGCGTGCGCAGGAGCGGGCGCATGGCGCCGCGCTCGCCGGTGCCGGCCGTGAATCCGGCCAGCGCCTGGGCGGCGATCGCGAGCGCGTCGAGCACGTACGCGGCGAAGGTCCACAGCGTCCACACGATCTGGTGGGCGGCCAGGGCCTGGGTGGAGATCGCGGTGACCGCACTCAGGGTCGCCAGGAGGGCGACGCGCAGGGCAAGGGTGCGCACGAGCAGCGGTGCCCCCTCGACCGCCGCGCCGAACAGACCCGAGGTGGAGGGGCGCAGGCTCACCCCCTCGCGACGAGCGGCGCGCACGATCATCCACCCGAGGAAGACCGCCATGAGCGTCTGCGTGATCGCCGTTCCCAGGCCCGACCCCGCAACCCCCATGCCGAGCGGGTACATGAGCACCCAGTTCGCCACCGCGTTGAACGCCGCGCCCGCAGACGCTGCGATCAGGGGAGTGCGCGTGTCCTGCAATCCGCGCAGGGTGCCCGTGGCCGCCAGGACGACGAACATGCCGACCAGCCCGGGCGCGGAGGCGCGCAGGTACCCCAGGGCGTGCGGCAGCGTCGCCTCGTTCGCCCCCAGCCAGGTGAGCAGGGGAGAGGCGAAAACCGCCAGGAGGATCGCGGCGAGGAGGCCGAGGCCTCCCGCCAGCCACATGGCCTCGACCCCCGAGCGAACCGCAAGATCGCGCCGCCCAGCCCCCAGGTGACGCCCCGCCAAGGACGTCGTCGAGTAAGCGAGGAAGATGAAAAGCCCGACCGCCGTGTTCAACACGGTCGACGCGACACCCAGGCCCGCCAGCTGCGGGGTCCCCAGGTGACCGACCATCGTCGAATCGATGACGGTAAACAGCGGCTCGGCGATGAGAGCCCCCAAGGAGGGCAGCGCGAGCGACAGGATCATCCGCGTCGTGATCGTCGGCGTCGACGAGGCCGGGGCCTCCTCACGCTTCGATGGTGAGGTCGGGTCGCTGGGTCCCTGTGTGCTCGTCATGACACGCTCCGATTTCCTTATCCACAATGTGTGCACAGGCCTGTGGAAAGCCGTGTACGGGGAAATTCTAGACGGCCCAATGAATGACAACGATGTGACTGTGATGAGCATATCTGCCCTGACAGATCGGTCATTTCACGTTGTGCACAGGCGCTGTCGGCGTTGTGCACAGGTTATCCACAATATGTGCACATGCCCGTGCACAGCGCCGGTCGCGCAATCTCCTACAACGCGTTAGTCTTCGCCTGAAGGCCCTCTATCCACAGGGGTCCCGACCGCGCTCGCGGCACTCAGCCCGGCCCCGGCCTCGTCCCTACACGCCCGCGGACCCGAAAGGATCACGATGTCCGACGACCAATTCGACCGCGTCCCCCCGCAGGACATCGACGCGGAGATGAGCGTCCTCGGATCGATGATGCTGACGACCGAGGCCGCCAACGTCGTCTCCGAGATGCTGCGCGGGCAGGACTTCTACCAGCCCAGCCACGAGACCATCTTCGACACCATCGTCGAACTCAACGGCCGCGCCGAACCCGCCGACGCGATCACCGTCGCCGGCGAACTCAAACGCGCGGGCCTCCTGTCGAAGGTCGGCGGCGCCGCCTACCTGCACACACTCATCGCCTCCGTGCCCACCGCCGCGAACGCCGCCTACTACGCGCGCATCGTGCGCGAGCGGGCCATCATGCGCCGCCTCGTCACCGCGGGCACGCGCGTCGTCCAGCTCGGCTACGCGGACGCCGGCGGCGACGTCGACGAGATCGTCGACCAGGCCCAGGCCGAGGTCTACGCCGTCTCCGACGGGCGCGAAACCACCGACTACGTCTCCATGACGCAGATGAGTTCGGACATCCTCAACGCCCTCGAAGACATCGAGAAGAACCAGGGCAAGCTCAACGGCGTGCCCACCGGCTTCACCGACCTCGACGAGCTTACCCAGGGCCTGCACGGCGGTCAGATGATCATCGTCGCCGCCCGACCCGCCATGGGTAAGTCCACACTCGCCCTGGATTTTTGCCGATCGGCGTCCATGAAGCACGGCATCACGTCGCTGATCTTCTCGCTGGAAATGAGCTCGCAAGAAATCGCGATGCGCATGCTCTCCGCCGAATCCGGCGTACGCCTGTCCAAGATGCAGGCCGGCAAGATGAGCGACGTCGACTGGCGCAAGGTCGCCGAAACCACCTCGCGCATGAGCGAGGCACCCCTGTACGTCGACGACTCCGCGAACATCACGATCTCGGAGATCCGCTCGAAGTGCCGACGCCTCAAGCAGCAGGAAAACCTGGGCCTCGTCGTCATCGACTACCTCCAGCTGATGACGAGCGGCCGCCAGGTCGAGTCGCGTCAGCAGGAAGTCTCCGCGATGTCGCGAAACCTGAAGCTCCTGGCCAAGGACCTCGACATCCCGGTCATCGCGGTCGCACAGCTGAACCGTAACTCCGAGGGCCGCACCGACCGCAAGCCCATGATGAGCGACCTGCGTGAATCCGGGTCGCTCGAGCAGGACGCGGACATCATTATTCTGCTGCACCGCCCCGACTACTACGACAAGGAAGACCGCCCCGGCGAGGCCGACATCATCGTCGCCAAGCACCGCGCCGGCGCGACCGCGACCGTCACCGCCCTCTTCCAGGGCGACATGGCGCGCTTCGTCAACTACACGGGACGCCCCGAGCCTGGCGGCGGAGGAGAGTAGCGGGCGGTTCGCCCGGGCCGCTGGTGTTCCGGGCCCCGCCTGATCTCCGGCCGCCGCGTGGCTGGTGTGTTTTGGTCTGGCCGCTGTGTGTGCCGGTGGGCGGCGGCCCGCCCGCGAGCCGTCCGCGCTGCGTGTTGTTGCTTGGGGCGCCGCCGGTGTTCCGGGCACCGTCGGCCCCGGCCGCCCGCGAGATCGCCACACGCGAGCTTCGCTCGGAGTGGTCGATCTCGAGGCCCGCCCTGGCCCTCCGGACCCTCCGGCGCCCTTCACACCAGTGGCGCCTGTTTGCTGGTGGCTGGTTCGGCGCGTTTTCCGCCCTGGCCCTGCCGCCGCCCACCGGCACCGCAGCCAGGCCCTCCGGCCCCTCCGGCACCCTCCACACCGGCGGCGCTGTGTCGCTGTGCGTGGCTAGCGCGCTCACCCCCTAGCAATTTCGCATGCAATTCCCCCACGACTCTTTCAAACTATGAATTTGTAGTGTTGGAATTCCAACGTTTTCAGACTTTGTTGAAACTTCATCCAATCGAATTGCATGCGACTTTTGCTTGGTGCGCTGTCTCGGAGCCTGGCCAGGCTCTGCGGCCGCCCACCGGCACCGCAGCCAGGCTCAGCAGGCCCCGTAGCGGCCTCCAATCGGGCGGCGCTGCGTCGCTGTGCGTGGCTAGCACGCTCATCGCTCACCCCTAGCAATTTCGCATGCAATTCCCGGCTCTTCGCATTTGAGGGTGTAGGTGTTGTGGGCGGGGTTGGGCGTGTCGTGGCCGGGTAGGGGTCGAGGTCTT
Source organism: Pauljensenia sp. UMB3104 (assembly GCF_030217285.1). Taxonomy (NCBI): domain Bacteria; kingdom Bacillati; phylum Actinomycetota; class Actinomycetes; order Actinomycetales; family Actinomycetaceae; genus Pauljensenia; species Pauljensenia sp. UMB3104. The sequence continues at coordinate 159,363 of NZ_JASONN010000005.1, forward strand.
CC
>NZ_JASONN010000596.1:0-236 GCF_030217285.1 Pauljensenia sp. UMB3104
TGGCTAATAAAGAATGTAAAGATTCAACATTATAAATATCAATAATACTATTAATATTCGGGATGGATCCACGATGTCGAATATTCCGAATAAGCGCCAAAACGGTAGGAGGATTCTTCTTGACACTACGTCCGACACTTTGCAACAAATCCTTGTAGCCTTGAATAACTGGAGTATCAGACACCTCATCTATATCGCAATTCAATGCCCACTTTTCCATCTCTTTTTGCTTTTTC
>NZ_JASONN010000597.1:0-236 GCF_030217285.1 Pauljensenia sp. UMB3104
CTTCTCGGTTAGCTCACCGCCCTCGTCAAAGCCGACGTATCCCGGAGGGGCACCGAACAGGCGGGAGGAGGTGTGCTTCTCACCGAACTCGGACATATCCAGTTGGATCAGGGCGTCCTCGTCGCCGAACAGGAATTCGGCCAGAGCCTTTGCCAGCTCGGTCTTGCCGACGCCGGTAGGGCCAGCAAAGATGAACGAGCCGCCAGGACGCTTCGGATCCTTCAGGCCAGCCCTGG
>NZ_JASONN010000598.1:0-236 GCF_030217285.1 Pauljensenia sp. UMB3104
TTCCTGGTTATTCTTACCATGAAAATGCTGATGAATTTGCCATGGTTTGGGATACATACGCCGATGAGGCGCCCCATTCAGTTGTGCATGAGTTGACCTTCTTCTTGCAAGACGAAGACGGGCGCTTCACACGTTACGACGAAGTCCACGAAGAACGCACGTACGAAATTCTGACCTATGATATTTTACTAGAACAAGCTGGATTTAAAACTGTTAAGGTCTATGCAGATTTTGAA
>NZ_JASONN010000599.1:0-236 GCF_030217285.1 Pauljensenia sp. UMB3104
ATCATGGGACAGGGACTGGGTGTGAAGACCATGAATCTTCCGGTTTCCACCGGCAAGATTCAGTTCAGGCAGGCAGAGGGCGCATCCGTCGCCGCTCAATCACCCCAGGTGATTCAGGTTGATGGTGACGCGATCGGAACTGCGCGAACCGTTCACGTCCGGCTTGATCCACAGGCTCTAGATATTGCGGTTCCCGGCCTCGAAAACTGAAACCGGGAAATAAGCAGTCAGCCGTT
>NZ_JASONN010000600.1:0-236 GCF_030217285.1 Pauljensenia sp. UMB3104
TGACCTCGTCGCCATCCGTGAGCCCGTCACCATCGGTGTCCGGGTTCTTCGGATCAGTACCGATCACCTTTTCTTCACCATCCGTCAGACCGTCACCATCGGTGTCGCCCTTATTCGGATCGGTGCCATTGGCAATCTCGTCGCCGTCATTCACGCCGTCACCATCAGTATCGGCCTTGTTCGGGTTGGTCGGCTTGCCACCGTTCTTAGCACCGGTCACTTCGTCACCATCGGTG
>NZ_JASONN010000601.1:0-236 GCF_030217285.1 Pauljensenia sp. UMB3104
TTCCAGTTGACACGACGGCCCGGCCGAATGTGTGGATCTGCGCAGTCAGTTCGTCGGCAGCGTGACGCGAGTATCCGAAGTGTCGAATCAGCACTTCTACCACGTAGTCGTTCAGGTTCACCACGTCATCCCACACCACGGTTTGCCACTGTGCCAATGGGCATGACGAGGCATCCTCGCGCGGCTGATCAGGAACCGCACGGTCGTGAAACGACGTTGTCATAGACCTCCCGCTC
>NZ_JASONN010000602.1:0-236 GCF_030217285.1 Pauljensenia sp. UMB3104
GGCAATTCGCGCCGCCGGGCAGCGCGGCCAGCTCCTCCATATCTTCGACGTCGAAATTGGAGACGCCCCAGCTGCGGATTTTCCCGTTCTCGCGCAGGCGCTCCAGCTCCGCCACGGTTTCGGCCAGCGGGGTGCCACCGCGCCAGTGATAGAGGTACATATCCACGTACTCGGTTCCCAGCCGCGCCAGGCTGGCATCCAGCGCGCCTTCCATGCGCCGCCGGGATGCGTTGGAG
>NZ_JASONN010000603.1:0-236 GCF_030217285.1 Pauljensenia sp. UMB3104
TTGCAGTGGAACACGTTTCATTCGTCGTTCAACCCCATCAATAAAGCGATGAACGATCGCTGGGGCGATGGGCTCACGGATTGACCACAGTGATTCCACATCCGCCGCCCATTCCAGAAGTTCGCGCGCCTCGGAAGCTGGAGCGGCCTCGTCGATCTGTGAAAGCTGGGCGCGTGCGAAGGCAAGAGCGTCGCGGACGGTGGAAATCTCGGCAGTCATTGGACGATCGGTGAAAT
>NZ_JASONN010000604.1:0-235 GCF_030217285.1 Pauljensenia sp. UMB3104
GTTCCAATCCGTACGGTTCCTGACAACGGCAGTCGCTTCTGAAATGTCATATTCCGCCGGACTCCAACGCCAAGCTCTGTTTTCGATCGCGCTGGTTCTATTCCTGTTCATTCTGGCAATCAACCTCTCGTTGAACGTCATGGTGAAAAAAGAAAAGAAGTAAACGCATGCGGAACACACGACCACGCCTGTCCCGGCGCATCTACGCCATCGCTGTTTCAACGGCGATGTACCT
>NZ_JASONN010000605.1:0-235 GCF_030217285.1 Pauljensenia sp. UMB3104
GGAGGCATCGCCGTCCTGTGCGCGGGCGCCGGTATCTGCGTGATCGCCTACCTGGCAATGAGAGTGTTGAGCCGACTCAGCACCGATCCGCGCAACCTGGGAGGCGCATCGTGAGCCCCTGGATTGTCCGTGCCCTCGACGTGGCGGTGGGAATCCTCGCCGCGGGAGGGCTCGCATGCGTGCTTGCGGCGTGGTTCGCGTGCCGACCCTCCTTCGCGGCGCGCGTCGCACAGGG
>NZ_JASONN010000058.1:0-637 GCF_030217285.1 Pauljensenia sp. UMB3104
GCGATGGCCTCAACTAGGCCCAGATGGGCGTCGCTGGTGACCAGGCGCACGCCGGTGAGGCCTCGGGCGACTAGGTCAGCGAAGAACTCATTCCAGGCTGGACCGGTCTCGCTGGTGGATACGCGCACCCCCAGTACTTCGCGGTGTCCGTCATTGTTGACTCCGGTGGCAACCAGGACCGCGCACGAGACGACGCGCCCTCCTTCGCGCACCTTCATGGTCAGTGCGTCAGCGGCGACGAACGTGAAAGGCCCAGCGTCGTGGAGGGGGCGATGACGGAACTCGTCCACGTGTTCGTCCAGGTCGGCTGCCATGCGTGAGACCTGGGACTTCGACAGTCCTGTGATCCCCAGGGTTTTGACGAGCTTGTCCATGCGGCGCGTGGATACTCCCGCTAAGTAGCAGTCAGCGACCACTGTGATCAAGGCGCTTTCGGAGCGTTTGCGGCGCTGCAACAACCACTCTGGAAAGTAGGTTCCTGAGCGCAGCTTGGGGATCGCCACGTCAATGGTGCCGACCCTGGTGTCCAGGGGCCGGTAGCGATACCCATTGCGCTGGGCCTGACGCTGCGGGTCTTGTTGGCCCCACTGGGCCCCGCACACGGTGTCAGCGTCCGCTGATAACAACGCGTTAATGA
>NZ_JASONN010000606.1:0-235 GCF_030217285.1 Pauljensenia sp. UMB3104
GCTCGGCATAGTCCTTGCGTTCACGGCTTTTCGAGGGCGTCGCGCGCCATGGCTGATCTGCCTGTCCGTTCTTGTGGCAGTATGCTCTCCACTTGTACTGGCTGTGGGCTACACCGAATACGAGCAGGAGCAATACCTGCAGACCCTGGAGAGCGAAGAACCGGGCATGGCAGAGGCAGACACAGCCGTGACATACGACTGGACTGCGACGCAATTATCCGACACTGGTTCAATC
>NZ_JASONN010000607.1:0-235 GCF_030217285.1 Pauljensenia sp. UMB3104
CTTTTCATCACCTCACGTCACTCTGATCCGCTCTCTGCAAGTGAAGCCACAGAGGCACTCCGAAATGTCGCGGTCAGTGGCATTGGCCCCGTTGATGAAGTCGAGGGCCCCATCCGCTATACCGACGTTGAGCCGCTGCAGTTCAAGAGCGCTCAATGCCAGAAGCTTTTTGACAGCCTGCCGTCACCGGATTACATGAGTCACACGTCATTGATTGAGGGAGTGACTTCTGTGG
>NZ_JASONN010000608.1:0-235 GCF_030217285.1 Pauljensenia sp. UMB3104
ACGGCGAGGCCGAACTCGCGATCCCGACGCGCAACGCCGTTTTCTTCTGGAATATGTCGAACCCGCAGGTATTACAGTTGCGTGCTCAGTGGCGAGGAATTGCCACCGACGACGCTCAGTTCACCGCACTGGTCAACGAGGTTTCGGCGTGCAACTCGTCGCGCATCCTGCCCAAGGCGTACCTTGCTCCGCTCGAAGACGCCGGGAAGTTCGGCCTGATTGCCGAGTGCAATGT
>NZ_JASONN010000609.1:0-235 GCF_030217285.1 Pauljensenia sp. UMB3104
GGAGTGGACCACGCGCTTGAAGAGCGTGAAGGTAGTGCAAGTGATGTCCGTGATAGTCAGGGCGCTGGCGACCAGGGAATCATGTTTGGTTATGCCTGCGCTGATACACCCGATCTGATGCCTGCCCCGATTTGGCTGGCGCACAAGCTGTCGAAGCGCCTGGCTGACGTCCGTCATAACGAAATCGCCACCGGTCTGCGTCCCGATGGAAAGACTCAGGTCACATTGGCGTACG
>NZ_JASONN010000610.1:0-235 GCF_030217285.1 Pauljensenia sp. UMB3104
GCGCCGGGACGCCCATTGCTTGCCCCGGCGCATAGGGTGCAGAAGCCCCCGTGCCCCGAGGTGCGGACGGGCGTCGCACATGTGAGGGGGCAGTGCTGTGCTGTGTGCTCTCAGTGGGCTGCGTCGAGCGCTTCGAACGAATCACGTAAATGACGATGACGACAACCAACACGATGACGATGAGGCCGACGATCAAACCGATGAGGAGCCCGAGCGGGGGATCCGAAGGAGAATC
>NZ_JASONN010000611.1:0-235 GCF_030217285.1 Pauljensenia sp. UMB3104
TGAGGCCGATGAGAAGGTGGTGCTCTCGCACGCAACGTGGGACGCGGACATTGATGTGCGCTCCGGTGACGACGGCCTCGACGTCAGAGTCGTCGCGCGTAACGGAGACGAGGTGATCACGAGGCCGCGCATCGACCGCGATGCGAGTGTGCTGTTGCTGGATGGAGGGCGCGCAATCGCGCGTATTGAGGGGGTGGGAACGCTCGACGGCTTTCCTCTCGATCGAGGCCTGCAT
>NZ_JASONN010000612.1:0-235 GCF_030217285.1 Pauljensenia sp. UMB3104
GTCATAGGCTGACGGCGAGCCACCACGCTGGACGTGGCCAAGGATCGTCACGCGAGCGTCTTCACCCGTGCGCTCAGTAATCACATCGGCAATGTGTTGAGTGGTCAGTACATTACCCTCGCGGTCGGTTGCACCTTCGGCGACCAACACGATGGATTCGCGTCGCCCTGCTTCACGACCCAAACGCAGGTGTTCAGCGAGGTCTTCTTCCCAGCCCGGTCCAACCGGATCTTCG
>NZ_JASONN010000613.1:0-235 GCF_030217285.1 Pauljensenia sp. UMB3104
CAGTATTGTAACATGGACTAGGCGGATTATTCTCTTATTTCTAGGGCAAAGTTTATAATATAAGCTAGAAAGGAGACCGATGACCATGTCTTTAACCCAATCGCAAAGAGAAGAAACTAAACAAGTGCTTAAAACAGCCTTTAATAAGACTGGATTAAGCAAGCAAGACCTAGCTGACATTTTGGAGACGAGTGAATCTTACCTGGACCAGGTCTTTCAATTACAAGGCCAACGT
>NZ_JASONN010000614.1:0-235 GCF_030217285.1 Pauljensenia sp. UMB3104
ACATGTTCGAGCTCGACGCCATCGCCGCCTGCTTCATCGGTGGTGCATCGACGACCGGTGGTATTGGACGCCTCTCCGGCGCCCTCATCGGTGGCCTCATCATGGCCGTCATGTCTAACGGCATGCAGCTCATGGGTGCCTCCACCTCCACCCAGCAGATCGTCAAGGGCGCAGTCCTGCTCCTGGCGGTTGCCTTCGATGTGTGGAACAAGCAGCGCGCCTCGGCCTGAGGTGT
>NZ_JASONN010000615.1:0-234 GCF_030217285.1 Pauljensenia sp. UMB3104
GCTGGCGTTGCCTGCTGCGTCGGCGGTGTTCCCGCCTGCGTGCGTGGCGTGGCTGGCGTTGCCTGCTGCGTCGGCGGCGTTCCCGCCTGCGTGCGTGGCGTGGCTGGCGCTACCAGCCGCGCCGGCAGCGTTCCCGCCAGCGTGCGTGGCGTGGCTCGCGCTACCAGCCGCGCCGGCAGCGTTCCCGCCAGCGTGCGTGGCGTGGCTCGCGCTACCAGCCGCGCCGGCAGCGTT
>NZ_JASONN010000059.1:0-631 GCF_030217285.1 Pauljensenia sp. UMB3104
GACCTAGTCGCCCGAGGCCTCACCGGCGTGCGCCTGGTCACCAGCGACGCCCATCTGGGCCTAGTTGAGGCCATCGCCGCCAACCTGCCCGGAGCCACCTGGCAACGATGCCGCACCCACTACGCCGCGAATCTCATGTCGGTCACCCCCAAAGCGCTATGGCCCGCCGTCAAAGCGATGCTGCACTCGGTGTACGACCAGCCCGACGCCGCATCGGTCAACGCTCAATACGACCGGCTCTTGGACTACGTGAACGACAAGCTCCCCGCCGTGTGTGACCACCTCGATCAAGCCAGGGCAGACGTCCTCGCGTTCGCATCCTTCCCCACCGGGGTATGGACCCAGATCTGGTCCAACAACCCCAACGAGCGCCTCAACCGCGAAATCCGCCGACGCACCGACTCCGTGGGAATCTTCCCCAACCGCCAGGCCATCATCCGCCTGGTCGGAGCCGTCCTAGCCGAACAAAACGACGAATGGGCCGAAGGCCGACGCTACCTCAGCCTCGACATCCTCACCAAATCACGACTCACACCACAACCCACCCAACAGGAGGAACCCACACTCCAACTCAGCGCATAACCCACCCCGAAGGACACAAAACGATTACACCACTCCACAGGACTTGACC
>NZ_JASONN010000616.1:0-234 GCF_030217285.1 Pauljensenia sp. UMB3104
TGCCGAGGCGTTTCGCTGAGGCGAGGGCGGAGGCGACGACCTCGCGATTGACGCGCTCCGCGTCGGCGGGGGCGAGGGAGCGCGAGTTCGTCATCACGTAGACGGCGGGGGAGCCCGTCGCGAGGGCCCAGTCGAAGTCAGCCTCCTCCCATGCGGTGAGGACGGGCAGATCTGCGACGGACTGGGTGCCCGTCGGGTCGTCGTCGAGGACGACGAGGACGGGGCGCCGGGCGG
>NZ_JASONN010000617.1:0-234 GCF_030217285.1 Pauljensenia sp. UMB3104
TCGAAGGTCTGGCTGGAAGAAGCAGGCGTGACCCTGCTCCGCCCCGAAATCAACGTCGACGACAACGGCACAATCTCCGAACTCGCTGTTGTGCAGGAATCCTTCTCTGAAGGTTCCTCGTTGCGCCCGCACCGCATGGCCGTCGCCGGTTACTCGGCCACTGAAGATGGTTCTTTGAAGCAGGTCTTCCGGCAAGAGCTCGATGTTGACGGCGCACGCACCGTTGTTCCTGCT
>NZ_JASONN010000618.1:0-234 GCF_030217285.1 Pauljensenia sp. UMB3104
TTGTTTGCTGAGGCTTACTAACGAGCAGCTAAGGAGAGCTCTCCCCAGGGGGATTTTCCGCGAACCCAACGCATCGTTGCACGTTCAACACCCAACCAGCTCGCTGTCGCCAAGATGACAGTGATGAACGTGGCAACCATTAAAAGGAACCAGAACCCCATCGTGTGAACGCCGAACAGGATAAGAAGCTGAAGGACGGGGAAGTGGAAAATATACACGCCGTACGAGATGTCA
>NZ_JASONN010000619.1:0-234 GCF_030217285.1 Pauljensenia sp. UMB3104
TATCCACGGTGCCAAGGTCGCCTGTACGGAACCATCCGTCAATAAAAGAGTCCGCGGTCGCGTCGGGGAGGTTGTAGTACCCCGACATCACCGAAACGCCTTTCAGAAGAATCTCGCCGTCATCAGCGATCTTGACGTAATTACCAGGCAGAACGGGGCCGACATAACCAGACGGGTGGTTATTCAGTAGCTGGACACATGCGGGCCCGGTCGTTTCAGAAAGACCGTAGCCCT
>NZ_JASONN010000620.1:0-234 GCF_030217285.1 Pauljensenia sp. UMB3104
GCGTCTGCGTGTTGTCCATGCGGGCGAGCGCTAGTAGCACGGTGATCGTGATAATGGCGTGGAGTACCGCTGCCGTGCGGATTGCGTACGATTGCGCACGCTTGCTGTTATGCTTGGTCATGAGACTTTCCTTGGTTGGTGGGTTGTCTTGGTCCTCTCGCATGTGCCGTGCGAGGGGACTTTTCTTTTACGCGTATGTCTTGAGCCATGAGTTGAGTTCCTTGCCTCTGATGC
>NZ_JASONN010000621.1:0-234 GCF_030217285.1 Pauljensenia sp. UMB3104
CGACTACATGCAGTTGCCGCCGGAGGACAAGCGCTACAACCACGCGCCCGCGTTTATCGACTTTGGCCCCTACGACTCTCTCCTGTAGTTCTCTAGTACCTCTTTGATGATCGGACCCTCATGAGCGAAGCTGATTCCGCAACCCTGGCAGCCATTCAGCGCGTGACCAAGCGGTGCCTGGCCGAGATCGACCGCGTCTGCACACTCCTGGACATTCGTTACGTCGCCTACGGT
>NZ_JASONN010000622.1:0-234 GCF_030217285.1 Pauljensenia sp. UMB3104
ATCTCACGCCTGGCCCGCAACACTGTCGATCTACTGGCTACGGTCCGTGAGCTCAAAGACCTTGGCGTGGCCGTACGGTTCGAACGCGAACGCATCGACACCCTTAGCGCTGACGGGGAACTGTTGCTGACTTTGTTGGCGTCGTTCGCCCAGGAAGAATCCCGCTCGCTATCCCACAACGTGAAATGGGCGATCCGCAACCGATACAAGAACGGGGGCACGAACTCCTTCGTT